>NZ_JBFBAD010000058.1:60005-67772 GCF_040682075.1 Actinoplanes sp. NPDC051411
CGTCAGCCGAGCGGCAGCGTCAGCCGAGCGGCACCAAAGACATCAAAGACGTCAAAGACGGCCGGGCGGGCGACACCAAAGATGGCCGTCCGGTCCGTCATCACCCCGCGCTCGTGGTTTTAACGAACGTTCGGGGTAAATTTTCGTGGAGCACTACGGGTGCCCCTCGCATGCCTCGACTTTTCGCCAGAAAGCAGGTCCTTTTGTCATGAGCGGTGGTGACCACCTCGATTTCGAGATCCGTCCGAATCCGGCGCCCGTAGGAGCCGCCGAGCGCGCCGCGCTGCTGGCCAACCCCGGTTTCGGCCGCATCTTCACCGACCACATGGTCACCGTGCGTTACGCCGACGGCAAGGGGTGGTATGACCACCGTGTCGAGGCCCGCGCGCCGATCGCGATCGACCCCGCCTCCGCTGTGCTGCACTACGCGCAGGAGATTTTCGAGGGTCTGAAGGCCTACCGGCTCGACGACGGCGGCGTCGCGATGTTCCGCCCCGACGCCAACGCGGCCCGGTTCGCCCAGTCGGCCCAGCGCATGGCGATGCCCGCGCTGCCGCAGGAGGCGTTCCTGCAGTCGCTGCGCGAGATCATCTCGATCGACGCCGACTGGATTCCGCCGGGCGAGGAGGGCAGCCTCTATCTGCGCCCCTTCGCGTACGCCAGTGAGGTCTTCCTCGGTGTGCGGCCCGCTCTCGAATATCTCTACCTGGTGATCGCCTCGCCGGTCGGGCCCTATTTCTCCGGTGGCGTCAAGCCGGTCTCGGTCTGGGTCAGCCCCGACTTCACCCGGGCGGCCCCGGGCGGCACCGGCGCCGCGAAGTGCGGCGGCAACTACGCGGCCGGGCTGGTGGCCCAGGCCGAGGCGATCGAGCACGGCTGCGATCAGGTCGTCTACCTCGACGCGGTGGAGCGGAAATACGTCGACGAGCTGGGCGGCATGAACGTGTTCTTCGTGCTCGACGACGGCAGCCTGGCCACGCCGCCGCTGACCGGCACGATTCTGCCCGGCATCACCCGCGACTCGGTGATCAGGCTGGCCGGCCGGGCCGGCCGCCGGGTCGAGGAGCGTCCGGTCAGCTTCGAGGAGTGGCGGGAGGGCGCGAAGTCGGGCCGCATCCGGGAGGCGTTCGCGTGCGGCACCGCCGCGGTGATCACCCCGATCGGCACGATCAAGACGCCCGACGACGAGTTCCAGGTCGCCGACGGGGGCTCGGGCGACGTCACGATGGGCCTGCGCCGGGAGCTGGTCGACATCCAGCGCGGCCGCGCCGAGGACCCGTTCGGCTGGGTCTCCCGAGTTCTCTAGGCCCTAGGCCCTAGGCCCTAGTCAAGCAGGTGACGCCTCATCGACGTGATCTCCGCGCCGGTGAGGCCGATCTCGCGGACGAACTCTT
Organism: Actinoplanes sp. NPDC051411; assembly: GCF_040682075.1. Taxonomy (NCBI): domain Bacteria; kingdom Bacillati; phylum Actinomycetota; class Actinomycetes; order Micromonosporales; family Micromonosporaceae; genus Actinoplanes; species Actinoplanes sp. NPDC051411. Next base: position 61,400 of record NZ_JBFBAD010000058.1, read on the forward strand.
CCACCGACCCGTGCAGTTCGCGCAGGTCGTCGAGGAAGAGGCGCATCGCGCCGGGCGGTGAGTCGAACATGTGCTCGTTGCCGCGCACCGCCTCCGGGTTCTTCCGGAGCAGATATTGCGTGAGCGGTTCCATCGCCGTGGTGGTCAGCGCATAGTCCGAGGCGATGTCCTCGTCGGACACCCCGAGCAGGGCCAGGGTCAGCGCGCACACCGTGCCCGTGCGGTCCTTGCCGGCCATGCAGTGCACGATCACCGGGGCCCGCGACGGGTCGGCGATCACCCGCAGAGCGCCGAGCAGGCCGTCGCGCCCGTCCTCGGCGAAGTTGAGGTAGCGGTCGGCCAGCCAGCGCTCGTGGTCGACGTCGTCGGGGTGTTCGACGGCTTCCCAGTCGACGTGTTCGACGACCACGTTGCGGTAGTCGAGGCCGTAGCGGTCGGCGATCCGGCCGTACTTCTCGATCTCGAACGGCCGACGCAGGTCGATGACCGTGCGGACGCCCAACTCGGCGAAGGCGGAAGCGTCAGCTTCGCCGAGCCGGTGCAGCGCGTCGGAGCGGAAGAGGCGGCGCCAGCGCACTTTGCGGCCGTCGAGGCCGGTGTAGCCGCCGACGTCGCGGAAGTTGTAGGTCGCGGAGAAACCGAGATTCCGGGGGTATGAATCGGCTACCACGCTCCCCAACCTAGTCTCGAAAGGTGGAACAACGCTTCCCACGGGAGCCGTTAGTGGCATGCTTCATTCCGTGACCCACAACGTGCTCATTATTGGCACCTAGCGCGCCGGCTGACGACTCGCCGCCGCGCTGACCTCCTGCATCCCGCAGGAGGTCTTTTTGTTGGGTCGCAATTCACACTCGAAGGGAAGCAGCGCCATGGACTACCAAGTCTTCGACACCACGTTGCGCGATGGCGGGCAACGCGAGGGCATCAGCTACACGGTCGCCGACAAGCTCGCGGTCGCCCGGCTGCTGGACGAGTTCGGCGTGGGCTTCATCGAGGGCGGCTGGCCCGGCGCGATGCCCAAGGACACCGAGTTCTTCCAGCGGGCCCGCACCGAGTTGAAGCTGACCAACGCGGTGCTGGTCGCGTTCGGAGCGACCCGCAAGGCCGGCGTCGACGTGGCCGCCGACGGGCAGGTCCGGGCCCTGCTCGACGCCGAGACCCCGGTTGTCTGCGTGGTGGCCAAGAGCGACATCCGGCACGTCGAGCGGGCGCTGCGCACGACCGGCGAGGAAAACCTTCAGATGGTCCGCGACACGGTCCGGCACCTGAAGGAGAACGGCCGCCGGGTCTTCGTCGACTGTGAGCACTTCTTCGACGGCTTCCGCTTCGACCCCGAATACACCGCGAGCGTGGTCAAGGCCGCGGCCGAGGCGGGTGCCGAGCGGGTGGTCATGTGCGACACCAACGGCGGCATGCTCCCCTCGATGATCACCAAGGCGATCAACGAAGTGGTCGAGCGCACCGGGGTGAGCGCCGACCGGCTCGGCATCCACTGCCAGAACGACACCTCGTGCGCGGTCGCCAACACGGTCGCCGCGGTCGAGGCCGGGGTCCGGCACTTCCAGTGCACCGCCAACGGGTACGGCGAGCGGCCGGGTAACGCCGACCTGTTCGCCACCGTGAGCAACCTGCAACTCAAGCTCGGGCTGAAGGTCCTACCGGACGGCTGCCTCGAGAAGGCGACGCGGGTGTCGACCGCGCTCGCCGAGATCGCCAACATCGCCCCCGACACCCACCAGGCCTATGTCGGGGCCGCGGCCTTCGCCCACAAGGCGGGTCTGCACGCGAGCGCGATCAAGGTGGATCCGCTGCTCTACAACCACGTCGACCCGTCGGTTGTCGGCAACGACATGCGGATCCTGGTGACGGAGATGGCCGGCCGGGCCAGCATCGAGCTCAAGAGCCGTGAGCTCGGTCTCGACCTGGCCGGCCACCCGGACACTCTGACGACGGTGACCCGGCGGGTGAAGGACCTGGAGGCCGGAGGCTGGTCGTTCGAGGCGGCCGACGCGTCGTTCGACCTGCTGGTGCGCTCGGAGCTGCCGGGCGCCGGCGTGCCCCGGCCGTTCACGCTCGAGTCCTACCGGGTGCTGACCGAGCACCGCGAGGACGGTTCGGTCATGTCCGAGGCGACGGTCAAGATCCGCGTACGCGGCGAGCGCGTGATCGCCACCGCCGAGGGCGTCGGCCCGGTCAACGCCCTCGACGAGGCCCTGCGGGTCGCGCTCTCCCAGCACTACCCCGAGCTCAAGCCGTTCGAGCTCAGCGACTACAAGGTGCGCATCCTGGAGGGTAGCCACGGCACCAACGCGGTCACCCGGGTGCTGCTGGAGACCACCGACGGCCACCGCGAGTGGACGACCGTCGGGGTCCACGAGAACATCGTCGAGGCCAGCTGGATGTCGCTGGTCGACGCCCTGACCTACGGCCTGTCGCGGGCCACGGCCGAGATCGCCTGATCGATCGCGACGGCCGGCATCTGCCGGCCGTCGCGTAGCCGCAGCGAGACCTCGCCGGAGGAGACCACGCGGTCTCCGATCACCGCGACGTACGGGATCTTCCGCTGAGCGGCGGCCCGAATGCGAAGTCCGACCGACCCCTCGTGTAGAACCTCGACCCGAAGCCCCGCCGCGACGGCCCGGGAGGCGAAGTCGTCCCCGATAACGGAGGCAAGGGGGATGACCGCGAGCTGCACCGGGGCGTACCAGGCCGGGAAAGCACCCTCGTGCACCTCGATCAGGTGGGCGAAGAGCCGCTCCATCGACCCGGCCAGGCTGCGGTGCACCATGACCGGGCGTGCGCGTCCGCCGGACGAGTCGGAGTAGCTGAGGTCGAACGCCGCCGGCTGGTGGAAGTCGATCTGGACGGTCGCGAGGGTGGACCGGCGACCGGCCGGGTCGGAAACCTCCACGTCGATCTTCGGCCCGTAGAACGCGGCCTCGCCCGGCGCGTCCTGATAGGGCTGGCCGGCCGCGTCGAGGGCCTCCCGCAGGAGCTTTTCGGCGAGCGCCCAGCTCTGCTCGTCTCCGGCGTACTTTCCGGAGTCGCCGCGGAGCGACAGTTGCACGGCGGATACGCGTACGCCTAACGCGGCGTGAGCATCACGCATCAGCCGGAGCACCGCGGCGACCTCGTCGCCGGCCTGGTCGAGGCGGCAGAAGATGTGGGCGTCGTTGAGCTGCACCGACCGCACCCGTTGCAGGCCGCCGAGCACACCCGAGCGCTCGGCGCGGTACATCGGGCCGAGTTCGGCGATCCGCAGCGGCAGCTCGCGGTAGGACCGCTGGCGTGACTTGAAGATCAGCGCGTGATGCGGGCAGAGGCTGGGCCGCAGGACGAGCTGATCCAGTTCCATCGGCGGGAACATGTCGTCGGCGAAGTTGCGCCAGTGGCCCGACATCTCGTACATCGCCCGCTTGCCCAGCGCGGGCGAATAGACGTGCTGGTAGCCGTTTCGTCGCTCGAGGTCGTAGAGGTACGCCTCGACCTCGTGCCGGGCGGCCGCCCCGGCCGGCAGCCAGAACGGCAGTCCGCTTCCGATCAGCGGATCGGAGTCGAAGAGGTCGAGTTCGCGGCCCAGTTTGCGGTGATCGACAGACATGTGCGGGTCTCCTTGAGGATTGGCCGGCGAGACCCCTGGAGACGCGACACGGCCCCGGGCAGCTCGCCCGGGGCCGTGTAAACGCTGGAAGCAGCGGAAGCTGCGTCAACGAGTGAGGGCGCCGGGTGTCCCCGGCGTCGTCGTGACAAATCCGCTTCGCATGTCGCCGAGGTTAGCTCGGACCGGCCGCCGCCGCGACGTCATTTCGCCTCCGGCGTAGCCGCCACGGCCGGCACGGTCAGCCACGCCAACACCGAGCGGTGGTCACTCTGCGGAATTCGGTGCACCTGCACTTCCCGTACGCCGATCCGCTCGTCGACAAGCACATGATCGATCGTGATCGGCGGCAGGCGGCGGGGCCCGTGGTAGATGCCCCAGGTCGGCACCAGTCCCTGCCCGACGGTGGCCGCCGCGTCCCGGTAGCCGTGCGCGATCAGATTCCGCAGTTCGGCGTGATCGAGCGTGGAGTTGAAGTCGCCGAGCAGGACGCGGGCCGTTCCGTGGGGATCGGCGTGCGGCTCGGCGAGCAGGTCGGCGTGCCAGTCCTTGAGCGCGGCCACCGAGTAGGGCGCCGCCGGGTGGGCCGATTCGACGAGCAGCGGCTGGGCTCCGGGTGGCGTCACCGTCCCGTACGCCTGGTTGAAGCCGCCGCCGTTGCGGCTCACGCCGGGATCGGTGATCGGAAAGCGTGAGTAGAGGCCGGAGCCGCTCGCGCCGCTCTCGGCGGCGAGCGACGAGTAGGGGAGCAGCTGGTCGAGGCCGGCCGTCTTGAGCCCGGCCTCGGCCTCGGGGGTGAACTCCTGCACCGCCAGCAGGTCGATGTCGTGATCGCGGACCAGTTGGACGATGGCCTTCGGGTCGGCGCCGCCGAGCAGCATGTTCGAGGTCATCACCTGCACGCGGACGCCGGTCGCCGGGTTCTTGCCGGGCAGCGCCCGGGGCAGCACCGCGACCGTCAGCGCACCGGCCGCGACCAGCGCGAACGCGGCGGCGAGCCACTGCCGGCGGGCCAGCGCGAGGATCAGGGGCAGCCACGACCAGGCCGCGACATAGGTGGTGAAGGAGAGAAGCTGGACGAGAATGCCACGGTCCCAGCCGCCCAGGCGGAGAACGGCCCAGACGAGTCCGGGCGCGACGAGCAGCCAGATCATGATCTTCATGGTGACCGAAGCTAGCGGTGCTCTGCCACCACTATTCGTTAAGTAGTTGATACAGGACGTGATCCTGCCAGTCTCCGGCGATGCGCAGATAGCGCGGGGCCAGGCCGTACCGCTGGAATCCGTTGTGTTCCAGCACGCGCCGGGACCGCACGTTGTGCACCAGGGTGCCGGCCTCCAGCCGGTGCAGCCCGAGGTCGGCGAAGGAGATCCGGCAGATCTGCCGCACCGCCTCGGTGGCGACGCCGCGCCCGGTGCGGTGGGCGTCGACGAAGTAACCCAGGCTGGCCGACTGGAGCGGGCCGCGCACGATCGTGGTCAGCGTCACCCGGCCGATGACCCGGCCGTCCTCGACGATCACGTGCGGGAGGGCGGTGCCGTGGTCGTACTGCCGGAGCAGGTCCTCGATCACCTGGCGCTGGCCGTCCGGGGTGAAGTAGGCGTCCGGCCGGTGCGGTTCCCAGGGCGCGAGGTAGAGCTGGTTGTCGAGCAGCAGGGCGGCGAGTTCGGGGGCGTCCGCAATGGAGATCAGTCGGGTGGTGCTCACATGATCATCATGCCGTGGGTATCACGAGGGCGGCCAACACGCTCCGGTGGTCGCTGCCCTTGACCCCGTGCACCTGCACGTCCCTGATCCCGATGCGCCGGGCGGCCAGCACGTGGTCGAGCGTCACCGGCGGGACCGGCTTTCCGGCGTACGGGCCCCAGGTGCCGAGCAGGCCCCGGCCGGTGGCGTCGGCGGCGTCGCGGTAGCCGCCGCGGGCGATCAGCCGGCGCACCGGGGCGTGGTCGAGGGTCGAGTTGAAGTCGCCCAGCAGGATGTCGGCCTTCGGCTCGGCGGCCAGGTCGCTCTTCCAGAGCTTCAGCACTTCGGTGGAATAGGGCGCCAGCGGGTGGGCCGAGACGACGTCGAGCGCCGCGGTGCCGGGCGGCTTGATCGTCGCGTAGACCTGCATGTTGCCCCCGCCGCCGCGCTCCGAGTGCGACTTGACGATCGGGAAACGGGAGTAGAGCCCGGAACCGGTCGTTCCCACCTCGTCGGCCAGCGCATTGTTCGGGAGAAGGGCATCCAGGCCGGCGTTGGTCAGGCCCATCCGGGCCATCGGCGAGAATTCCTGTACGGCCAGCACGTCCACGTCGTGTTCGCGGACCAGGGTGACGATCGCCCCCGGGTCGGCGGCCCCGATGAACATGTTGATCGTCATGACCGTGATCCGCACGCCCCGGTCGGGGCCGTGATCGTGGTCGGGCAACGCGCGCGGCAGCACACACCAGGCCATGATCACTACAGCCGTTGCGGCGGCGGCCGACTCGGGCCAGCGCCTCCTGGCCAAGGCGATGATCATCGGAAGCACGGTCCAGGCCGCGACATAGGGTGTGAAAGCGAAGGCCTGCACGAGGAAGCCGATTTCCAACCCGAACAGCCGTAGCACCGCCCAGAGCAGGCCGGGCGTCAGCAGCAGCCACAGCCCTTTCATGGCGCGACCGTAGCGGCGATCTCGCGGTTGGGGGGGGGCGCCCGGCCGCCCCCCACCGGGGTACCGTAAGTTATAGGAGTGGAACACCAACCCCAGGGGGGCCCCCCGCAAAAAGTACCCGGTCAACGCCCCGGCAA
>NZ_JBFBAD010000059.1:0-67127 GCF_040682075.1 Actinoplanes sp. NPDC051411
ACGGGGCCGCGACAAACCCCCCCCGCCCCTCCCCCTGCGGGTCTTCTCAGCTGAACGCGTCGCGGACGTCCTGACCGGCGTCCTTCACGTGCTCGCCGGCCTTCTTCGCCTGGGCGGCGGTCTCCTGGGCCTCGCCCTTGGCGACCAGGCTCTCGTTGTCGGTGGCGCGGCCGACGGCCTGCTTCGCCTTGCCGGTCAGCTCTTCCGCCTCGTTCTTGACCTTGTCGGTGAAGCTCATCGCTATCCTCCGCGTTTGGTGTCGCTTGGTGCTTATCGGATTCCCGCGGCCGCGGTAACCCAAACCGCAACGCGCACAGCGTCCTAGGATGTTGCCGGTTAAGATCGCCGGTGTGACCGATCACGCCGCGCACGCGAACTCCTTCGGGCCCGTCGCCGACCTCTACGACCGCGCGCGGCCCACCTACCCCGCGGTGGCGCTGGACTGGCTGCTGGAGTGGCCGGCTCCCGGCTCTTCGTCGGCCGGTGTCCTTCCGCGGGTGATCGACCTGGGCGCCGGGACCGGAAAGCTCACGCGGCTGATCCGCGATCGCGGGCTGCCGGTGACCGCGGTCGAGCCCTCCCCCGGCATGCGCGCCCAGCTGGCGGCGTCGGTGCCGGGCGTGCCGGTCGTGGACGGGTCGGCCGAGTCGATGCCGCTGCCGTCCGGATCGGCCGACGTCGTGCTGGTCGCGCAAGCCTGGCACTGGATGGATCCGGCACGGGCGGTCCCCGAGGTCGCCCGGGTGCTCGCACCGGGCGGCCGGCTCGGGCTGCTGTGGAACGTCCGCGACGACCGGGCCGACTGGGTGCGCCGGCTCGACGAGATCATCGGGAACCGCGACTGCGCGTCGGACGAGGCGGCGGTGATCGGAGCGCCGTTCGAGCCGGTCGAGCGCAGGTCGTTCCCCTGGGTCCACACGATCGGGCCGTCGCTGCTGCAGGACCTGGTCGCGTCGCGCAGCGCGGTGATCCTGCTCCCGGCGGACGAGCGGGCGGCACTGCTGCGCGAGGTGCGGCAGCTGGTGGCCACCCACCCGGACCTGGTCGGGCGGACCGACTTCTCGCTGCCCTACGTCACCTATTGCACCCGGGCGAGCTTGCCGAGCAACTCCCGCAGCTGATCCCCTTCCGCGGGCGAGAAAGCGGACGTCAGGCGCTGGTTGGCGGCCCGCCCCAGCTCCTCGGTGCGCGTCAGCTTGTCGCGACCCGCCGGCGAGAGGGTGACGGCGTTGCGGCGGCGGTCGCGGGAGTCGCGGACACGGTCGATCAGGCCGTCGCGGAGAAGGCCGGCGGTGCGGGCGACGATCTCCTTCGGGTCGACGTTCAGGACACGGCCCAGTTCGGCCTGCGAGATCGGGCCCAGCTCGGCGACCGCGGCCAGCACGGTTCACACGCGCTGGTGCCCGCTGCCCTGGCCTCGCGAGTGCCGTCGTGGGCGCCGGACACCCTCGCGGTCGCCCTCCTGCGCAGCGGGCAGGTCGCGTCGGGAGTGCCCGGGGCGGCCGGGACGGGGACGTCGGTGCTGATCACCGGGGCGGCCGGCGGGGTCGGCCACCTGCTCGTGCAGCTGGCGCGGCAGGCCGGCTTCGCGACCGTGATCGGGGCGGTCGGGTCGGCCGGCAAGACCGGGTTCGTGCGCTCGCTCGGGGCGTCCTCGGCCGTGACCTACGCGTCGCTCCCGGGCGTCGCCCGAGGCCTACGCCGCGCAATCCGCGCGTCTGTGGGAGCTGGCGCGGTCCGGGGCGGCGCGGGCGGTGGTGGATTCGACGTTCCCGCTGGCCCGGGCGGCCGACGCGCACCGGCACATCGAGGCTCGCCGGAACCGCGGAAAGGTCGTGCTGCTGCCGTGAGGGTTGTGCCGCGCTCAAGATCCGGCCCGCACACCCGCTATGTCATCCTAGGAAGCTAGGCTGACAGCTGGATGCCGGCCGCGCAAGGCTGCGCTACTGCTCCGCTTCGGCCGCCACGGGGGCCGACGGCGCGATGCGGGGCGGGCGGTTCTCGTACGGCGTGGACAGCACCACCGTCGTCCGGGTGGTCACGTTGGCCGCCGTGCGGATCTCCTGCAGGAGGCGCTCGAGGTCGGCCGGGCTGGCGACCCGGACCAGGAGCATGTAGAAGTCCTCGCCCGCGACCGAATAGCACGAGTCGATCTCGGACAGGTGGGCCAGTCGCTCGGGGGCGTCGTCCGGCTGCGACGGGTCGAACGGGCGGATCGCCACGAACGCGGTCAGCGGCAGGTCGAGGGCCTCGTAGGAGACCCTCGCCGCGTACCCCGAGATCACGCCCCGCTGCTCGAGCCGGCGCACCCGCTGGTGCACCGCCGACACGCTGAGCCCCACCCGTTCCGCGAGGTCGGTGTAGGACAGCCGGCCGTCCGCGGTGAGGGCGCCCACGATCGCCCGGTCGATCTCTTCCACGGGCGACACCCTACCCGAGGAGGTGATCAGTCCCGGGTGAGCGAGCGGCTGATGACCAGTCGCTGGATCTGGTTGGTGCCCTCCACGATCTGCAGCATCTTGGCCTCGCGGAACCAGCGCTCGACCGGGTGGTCCTGCACGTAGCCGTACCCGCCCAGCACCTGCACCGCGTCGGTCGTCACCCTCATCGCGGCGTCGGTCGCGAACAGCTTCGCCTTCGCCGCCTCGATCGAGAACGGGCGGCCGGCGTCCTTGAGCCGGGCCGCCGCGAGCAGCAGCGCCCGCGCCGCCGACACCTGGGTCGCCATGTCGGCGAGCATGAAACCCACCCCCTGGAAGGAGGCGATGGGCTTCCCGAACTGCTCACGCTCTTTGGCGTACGCGCACGCGTAGTCGACAGCCGCCTGGGCGAGCCCGACCGCACACGCGGCGATGCCGAGCCGCCCCGCGTCGAGCGCCTCCATCGCGATCGCGAAGCCGCTGCCCTCCGCGCCGACCAGCCGGTCGGACGGGACCCGGGCGCCGTCGAACACGATCTGGGCCGGGGTCGACGAGCGCAGGCCCATCGTCCGTTCCGGCTTCTGCGGGATCAGTCCGGGCGTGTCGGCGTCGGCCAGCAGGCACGAGATGCCCTTGGCGCCGTCCCCGCCCGTACGGGAGAAGATGTTGTAGAAGTCAGCGTGACCGGCGTGGGTGATCCATGCCTTGGTGCCGGTGACGACGAAGTCGTCGCCGTCGCGCACCGCGCGGGTTGCCAGGTGGGCGGCGTCGGAGCCGCCCTGCGGTTCGGAGAGGCAGTAGGCGCCGAGCAGCTCGCCGCCCAGCATGTCGGGCAGCATCTTGCGCTGGCGCTCGGTGCCGTGGCCGTAGACCGGATAGCAGGAGAGGGTGTGCACGCTGACCGCCTCGGCGATCGCCAGCCAGCGGCCGGCCAGGATCTCGAGAACCTGCAGGTAGACCTCGTAGGGCTGGCCCGCTCCCCCGTCGGCCTCGGGGTAGGGCAGGCCCAGCAGGCCGGAGCGGCCGAGCGTGCGGATCACGTCGCGCGGGAACTCGCCGCGTCCTTCGAAATCGGCCACCTTGGGGTCGAGTTCGCGCGTGGCGATCTCACGGGTGAGATCGAGGAGGTCGTACGCCTCGTCATTGGGGAGTAAGCGATCCACTACCCCAGCTTAACGTTCGTTAGGGCGAGATTGTCAGACCCGGCCGCTAAGGTTTGCCGCGTGTCCGGACAACCACTGCTCGCCGTCGACTCGGCCAGCCTCTACTTCCGCGCCTTCCACGGCATCCCGGAGAAGGCCGCGCAGACGTCCGCGGGCGAGCCCGTCAACGCCGTGCGCGGCTTCCTCGACATGCTGGCCCAGCTCATCCGCACCCGGCACCCCGACCGGGTGGTGTGCGCGCTCGACAACAGCTGGCGGCCGGCGTGGCGGGTCGCGCTCGTCCCGTCGTACAAGGCGCACCGCGTCGCCCACGGCGACGTCGAGATAGTCCCGCCGGCCCTGGAAAAACAGGTCCCGCTGCTGCTCGAGGTGCTGCGCGCGATCGGCATCCCGGCGTTCGGCGCCGACGGTTACGAGGCCGACGACGTGCTCGGCACCCTGGCCGCGACCCAGCCCGGCCCGGTCGAGGTGGTCTCCGGCGACCGCGACCTGTTCCAGCTGGTCGACGACTCGCGCGGCACCCGGCTGCTCTATTGCGGGCGCGGCGTCGCCAAGCTGGAGGACGCCGACGACGCGCTGGTTCTCGCCAAGTACGGCGTGCCCGCCCGGTGGTATGCGGACTTCGCCGCCATGCGGGGCGACCCGAGCGACGGGCTGCCGGGCGTCGCCGGGGTCGGTGACAAGACGGCGGCCCGGCTGGTGTCGCGCTACGGCGGCATCTCCTCGATCCTGGCCGCGCTCGACGACCCTGACTCCGGCTTCGCGCCCGGGGTGCGGGCGAAACTCGACGCGGCGCGCGACTACCTGGCGGCGGCGCTGCCGGTGTGCCAGGTGGCGCTCGACGTGACGCTGCCCGACTTCGACCCGGCGATGCCCCGCTCGCCCCGCGATCCGGACGCACTGCTGGCCCTGGCCGAGAGGTGGAACCTGGCCGGCTCGGCCCGCCGCCTGGTCGACGCGCTGGCCGCGGGCTGATGGCGCCGCCGGTCCACCCGGTCGACGTGTTCCTCGTGCTCCACGACGGCCCGTCGGTGCTGCTGGCCCTGCGGCAGAACACGGGCTATCACGACGGCCGGTGGAACCTGCCGTCCGGCAAGCTGGAACACGGTGAGGACGCGCTGAGCGGCATGATCCGCGAGGCCCGCGAAGAGATCGGCATCCGCTTGTCCCGGTCCTCGGTCCGCCTGGCCGCCACCGTGCACCACCGCGTCTCCGCCGAACACGCGCGGATCGGGCTGGTCTTCGCGGCCGGCTCCGCCCCGTCGTCGCAGGGCACGCCGGTCAACGCCGAGCCGCACAAGTGCGGTGGCCTCGGCTGGTTCCCGGCCGGGTCGCTGCCGGCCGAGATGTCTTCCTACAGCGCCGACTGCATCCAGGCCTATCTGTCCGGTGCGGCGTTCACGCTGAGCGGCTGGGACGCCTAGCGGTGCACGTCGACCACGCCCCGGCCGCGGCGACCTTCCTCGAGGAACTCGACCTGTTCGCCTCGACGGTCACCGGCCTCGACGACGATTCGCTCGTGGCGGCCAGTCACTGCCGGGGCTGGACGGTCGGCGACGTCGTCGTGCACGTCCATCTCGGACTGCAGGAGATGCTGCTCGGGCTGGTCAGCGTGGTCGAGTCGGCGCCCGACACCGACGCCGGCTCCTACTGGCGCGCCTCGCTGCCGACCAACGACGAGGCGGCCGACCGGCTCGACAACGTGCGGTTCGTGCGCCTGCTCGCCGCGGCCTACCGCCGGCCGTCCGGGCTCGTACGCCACCTGCTGCCCACCGTCGACGGCGTCCGGTCGGCGGTGCGGGCGCTTCCGTCCGGCGCCGTGCGCTTCCAGGGGCACGTGCTGTCGACCGGCGATTTCCTGGCGACATGGGCGGTCGAGCTGGCGATCCACCAGCTCGACCTGGCCCGCGAGCTGACGCCGGCGCCGCCGACGGCCGGATCGCTGCGCCTCACGCGGGCGACCGTGGAGGCGCTGGCCGGTTTCGCGCTCCCGGCCTCGTGGGACGACCGCACGGTCGCGTTGCTGGGCGCCGGGCGCATCCGGCCCGACGCCGCCCAGAGCGAGCTGATCGAGGCGCGCCTGCCCGTCCTGGGTTGAGCGCGACACTCGCCGGCCTCGGGGTGAGCCGGCGGCGCTCGGCGATTTCGGGGTAAATCGAGTGCCGCCGAGCTCGGCGACCGAAATGCGGCGGGCAGCGGGACGGTGGTACTCAGGAATGGTGCCGTCGCCGCCCGAGGGCATCGGACGTTCCCGCGGCGGGCTGAACGGACGGCCGCGGCCGGTCCCTGGGACAGGCCGCGGAGACCCCTCAGCTGATACCGCTGCTGGATCGGTCCGGATCGCCACGCCCGGACCCGGGCGGCCACGGCACGTCCGAACCACGCGTATTCGTCACGGGCCGACCCGTGAGGCCCTGCGGGACAAACACATCACCGCCACGCCGTCCGCCTTCGACCCGGACGCCGGCAAACGGCGCCGGCACCGGCGCGGGCGACGTGCGGACGGCGCCCGCGGAGACGACGTTGACGCGGACGGCCAGGTCGCGGGCCAGGCCTTGCTGGAGGTGGTCACCACCCCGCCACCCGCGTCGAGTCTGGGAGGCAGGAGGGCGCCGTCCAGGCGTACGGCCGCAAGCAGGTTGAAAGCAACCTCGCCCTGCCGATGGTTCTCCGTGGCGGCACGCGGCCGGCTCCGGTGATGGTGACGTCTCTGCGACGACCGCCGGCCCTTCCGCCGGGCGAGGATCAACCCTGCTTCGACGGTTGTCTTGTTCCGAAACCGATGCGCCGGTCTTGACACCCGGAGGCGCCGGGCGAAGCCTGACTGGGAGAGCGCTCTCCCCCGCTTCTGGCCCGGTATCCCCCATCCCCGAATCCCCCAAGAACCGAGGCACAAGCCGTGACTACGAGTCGCATCGCGCTGCCGCGCGCCCGGATCACCCGCCGGCTCCTGCTCGCCGCCGCGCTGGCCGTCATGCTCGCCGGCTGGATCGCGGTGGTCGTCCTCCCCGCCGACGCCGCCACCACGCTCCTGTCCCAGGGCCGGCCGGCGACCGCCTCGTCGAGCGAGAACGCCGCCTTCTCCGCGTCGTCGGCCTTCGACGGAGACGGCGGGACCCGCTGGTCGAGCGTGTTCTCCGATCCGCAGTGGATCCAGGTGGATCTCGGCTCGACCGCGACCGTCAGTCAGGTCGTGCTGCAGTGGGAGGCCGCCTACGCGACCGCGTTCCAGATCCAGACGTCGGCGGACGGGCTGAGCTGGACCAACATCTACTCGACCGCGGCCGGGACCGGTGGAGTTCAGACGCTCAACGTCAGCGGATCCGGGCGATATGTCCGGATGAACGGAACCGCGCGGGCGACCGGCTACGGCTACTCGCTGTGGGAATTCCAGGTCTTCGGAACGGCGGGCGGGAGCACCACGCCGCCGACGACGGGCGGGAGCACGCCGCCGACGACGGGCACCTGCGGCACCACCAACGTCGCGCTCCTCGGGACGGCCACCGCCTCGAGCGCGGAGAACGGGAACGACGACGCGTTCGCCGCGATCGACGACAACCCGACGACGCGCTGGTCGAGCGCGGTCGGTGATCCGCAGTGGATCCAGGTCGACCTGGGCGGCCCGTTGCCGATCTGCCAGGTCAAGCTGCAGTGGGAGGCGGCCTACGCGACCGCGTTCCAGATCCAGATCTCGTCCAACGGGTCGAGCTGGACGAACCTGTACTCGACCACGGCCGGCACCGGCGGCACGCAGACCCTCGGCGTGAGCGGCACCGGGCGCTACGTCCGCATGTACGGCACGGCCCGCGCGACCGGCTACGGCTACTCCCTGTGGGAATTCGGGATCTACTCGGCCGGCGGCGCGACGGTCCCGCCGACCACGCCGCCGACCCAGCCCGCTCCCGGCAACTGCCCGTGGGTCAACTCGGGCGCCTCGGTGCCGAGCAAGGTCGCCCAGCTGATGGGCCAGATGTCACTCCAGCAGAAGACGCTGATGCTGCACGGGACCACGCCGACCCGGACGTACATCGGTGAGGTGCCGGGAATCCCGGCGCTCTGTATCCCGACGATCAACTACGAGGACGGGCCGTCGGGCGTGGGCGACGGGCTCGGTGGGGTGACGCAGATGCCGGACGGGGACGCGCTCGCGGCCACCTTCGACCAGGACTACGCCAACCTGTACGGCCAGACGGTCGGCGCCGAGTTCGCCGGCAAGGGCGTGAACGTGGCGCTCGGCCCGACGGTCAACATGGTCCGCGACCCTCGGTGGGGCCGGGCGTACGAGACGTTCGGCGAGGACCCCTACCTGTCCGGGCAGATCGCGGCCGGCGACGTCACCGGCATCCAGAGCAAGGGCGTGATGGCCGAGGTCAAGCACGCCGCCGCGTACAACATCGAGCAGCCGGCCGGCCCGATCGTGGTCGACCAGCGCACCCTGCAGGAAATCTACCTGCCGGCGTTCCAGACCGCCATCACCCAGGGCAACGCCGCCGCGGTCATGTGCGCGTACAGCAACGTGAACAACATTCCGTCCTGTCAGAACCCGTCGATCCTCAACAACGGCCTGTACCAGCAGGCCAAGTTCACCGGGTTCACCGGCTCGGACTGGGGCGGCATCCACTCGACGGTCGAGTCGGCCAACGCCGGCCTGACCCAGGAGATGCCGGGCGGCTACTACTACGCCGACTTCCTGCAGCAGGCGGTCGCGAACGGCACCGTCACCCAGGCCACTGTCGACACGATGGTGTCCCGGGTGCTGACCAAGATGTTCGAGTTCGGCATGTTCAACCACGCGCCGAGCGGATCGGCCACCGCGGCGGTCACCTCGGCCGCGCACCAGCAGGTCGCGACCCGCGGCGCCACCGAGGGCACCGTTCTGCTCAAGGACAACGGGCTGCTCCCGCTGCCGGTGACCAGCGGAAACTCGGTCGCCGTGATCGGTGTCGACGCCGGCGCCGGCACCCAGACCATCGGCGGCGGCAGCGGCACCGTCACCAGCTCGGGCACGATCACCCCGTTCGCCGGCATCCAGAACCGCCTCAACGGCACCGGCGTGACCGCGACCTACAACGAGGGCACCGACCAGGCCGCCGCGGCCGCGCTGGCCCGGAGCTCGACCTACGCGATCGTGTTCGCCAGCGACAACTACGGCCACGAGGAGGCCGACAACACCAGCCTCAACCTGCCGGACGACCAGGACGCGCTGATCGCCGCGGTCGCCGCCGCCAACCCGCGCACGATCGTCGTCCTCAACGACAACTCGGCCATCCTGATGCCGTGGCTCAACCAGGTCGCCGGCGTCTTCGAGGGCTTCTACGACGGCCAGGGCTGGGGCCGCGCGATCGCCGCGCTCCTCTACGGCGACGCCAACCCGTCCGGCAAGCTCCCGGTCACCTTCCCGCAGTCCCTCGCCGACGTGCCGGCCTCGACCGCCGCGCAGTGGCCCGGCGTCAACGGCCAGGTGCAGTACTCCGAGGGCCTGAACATCGGCTACCGCTGGTACGACGCCAGGAACAAGACACCGCTGTTTCCCTTCGGCTACGGCCTGTCCTACACCAACTTCACGTTCAGCAACCTCCACATCGGCGCCATCACCAACGGCACTGCCACCGTGACCGCGACCGTCACCAACTCCGGCGCCCGGGCCGGCGCCGAGGTCGCCCAGCTCTACATCGGCCAGCCGGCCGCCAACGGCGAACCGCCCCACCAGCTCCAGGGCTTCCAGCGCCTGACCCTCAACCCGGGCGCCTCCGCGACCGCCACCTTCACCCTGCCGATGCGGGCGTTCGCCCACTGGGACACCGGCTGGGTCGCCACCGCCGGCACCTACCAGATCCTGGTCGGCGACTCCTCCCGCAACCTCCCCCTGACCGGCACCGAAACCGTCCCCGCGACGGTCACCGTCCCGATCGCCTGAAAACCCGTGGGCCGGGGCCCTCTCGAAGGGCTCCGGCCTTTTTTCCGTACGGCGTCCGGGCCCACGAAAGCACGAACCCACTCCCGCTTCGACAACGCGGCCCTCGGCCGGGCCAAGGCCGCAGCGCGCCTTTCGCGCTACGCCGGACCCCTAGGATGAGCCGTGTCGCACACCCCGGGGGGCTAGTTGATCGACGGCGCTGAGCACCTTCGCCGGTTCCTTCGAGACCGGCAACACCGCAACGCCGCCGCGAAACGCCCCGGCCTGTCCCCCTCGGACCAGGCCGAGGCGCGCGGCCTGGTGAACGGACTCGTCGCGGCGGGAACCGTCAGCGAGGCAGTCGCCAGGTCCATCCTGGACGAGGTCTTGGCGGCCGCACGCGGGCCACACGGAGCCGAGATCAGCAAGCGGACCGGGCACTCGCTTCCGGTGCCACGTCCCCCGGTCCTGGTTCAGGTCATCCCCGTAGCGGCTCCAGCCCCGGACACCCGAGACGTTTTTGCCCTAAGCGCCGACGTGTGGAGCGCATCGGTCTCCGTGCGATTCGGCTTTCCCCCGAACATCGACGCCGCCCGGCTCTTTCGCCATGAGCGGCGCTGCACCGCGATCGACGACCTCGGCACCACGTACAAAGAGTTCTCCCGCGCGACCACCGACGCCGGCGGACTGGTGATCAGCACGCGATTCCTACGCCCCGCTCCCAGCGAGCAAGCCACGACGTTGACGGTCAGACTGGACGACAACACCACCGTGGTCGTCCACCTTCAATTACTATGCCTGGTGACGACGGACGCGTGTCGCACCTCTTCGACCGCGGGAACACCAGCACCAACCGCGGGTCGCAAGCCCACCCGCCCGTCGCGTTCTGCCATCTGTCCGGCGGCCGGGTGCTGCTCGCCCGACCAGCGCGTTCTCACCGCTGGTGGCGCCGAAGGCACCAACCGCGTCACCAGACCTTTGCCTAGACCGTGTTTCGTAGGCGTCGGCTTTTCCGGCGTGTTGGTGATCGATAACAGAAGAGGTCTCCGGTAGTTGGTTCAGCGACCAAGCTAGAACTTCACACCGCAGACCTCGTGCCGAGCGTAGCGGCAGCGAGGCGACACGACTTGACCGACATGCAATGGGCGGTGCTCGAACCGCTGGTGCCTGCGGCGACGGGCCGTGATCGGCGCGCAAATGGACCATGAGACTGATCATCGACGGGATCCGGTGGCGGGTCCGTACCGGCTCACCGTGGCGTGACGTGCCCGAGGTGTATCCGCCGTGGCAGACCCTATATCGATGGTTGCGCCGCTGGCAGCGTGACGGCGTCTGGGCTCAAATCCTGGCCTCATTGCAGGCCCGAGCGGACAAGGCCGGGCTGATCGACTGGGGACGATCAGCGTCGACTCGACCATCAGCCGCGCCCACCAGCACGCGGCCGGAGCCCGCCGAAACGGCCAAACGCAGAAAGAGCCGCCCGGTGGCGTGCAGATCGAGCCGGCCGATCACGGGCTCGGCCGGTCTCGGGGCGGCCGGACCACCAAAACCGATCTGGCCTGCGAACAGGGCCGCAAACTGATCGCCGTGCTGGTCACCGCCGGTCAGCGTGGCGGCAGCCCCCAGTTCCTCAGAGTGCTGGCCGACCTGCGGGTCGCCCGAACCGGCGGCGGCCGGCCACGGACCCGACCCGACACGGTGCTTGCCGACAAGGCGTACACGTCCAGGGCCAACCGCGCCCACCTGCGCACGCGAGGCATCAGAGCATGCATCCCGAGCAAGAGCGACCAAGACACGCACCGTAAGGCCAAAGGGCCCAAGGACGGCCGCCCGCCTTCAACCCCGAGCTCTACCGCCTGCGCCACGCCGTCGAGTGCGGCATCAACCAACTCAAACAACACCGCGCCATGGCCACCAGGTACGACAAACTCGCCGTCCGCTACGAAGCCACCCTCACCATCGCCGCCATCAACCAATGGCTACGCGCCCTACGAAACACGCCCTACGGCGCCCGAAGCCGGAAACCCGTGTCTACGAACCCACCCGCAATCACGACGCCGCCGCGGATACCTCGACGCCGCTCAAACTTCGACGAGCCACCATGGCGGCGACGTCCCCGCAGCCCTCTGCTGAGCCCTCCGGGTCGAGGCGGCCGATGAGCGGGCTGACCGTCACCGCCGGTCGCCGGCCGACATCGACACCATCCGGGACCAGCTGGTCCCGCGCTGAAATTCGGCGGCCGGCTTCAGACCGGGAAGACACTGGTGCGGGTGAACTCGACGGCGCCCAGCCGGTCGTAGAAGCGCTGGGCCCCGTCGTTGCCGGCGATCACCGAGACCGTGGCGAACTCGATGCCGGCGTCGCGCCAGCCGGCGCGGACCGCGTCGAGCAGGGCGGTGCCCAGGCCCCGGCCGCGGGCGGACGGGAGCACGGCCAGGGTTTCGAGGCGGCCGACGTGGGCGCCGAAGTTCCAGGCACTCGACGACGGGGTGACGCGGGCGGCGGCATAGCCACTGACGGTGCCGTTGTCGTCGGCGACCAGGAGTTGCCAACCCGGCTCCCGCGACCACGACGCGTATTGGCCGCGGCGGGCCGGCCAGCTTTCGGCCGCGCCGACCGGCGCCGCCATCGAGGCGAGGGCCGCACCGGCCTCATAGTGATGCGAGGCCAGCGCGATCCACAGGTCGGCCACCTCGTCGAGGCCGGAGGCGGCCCGGACAGTCGTCATGGCTGTCAGTTTCCGGTACCGAGCGACGACATCAAAGCCGACGGGTAGCGGTCGCCGCGGGCCGAGCCGGGCGGGACCGCCTTCTCGATCTCGGCGAGGTCGGCGCCGGTCAGCGTGATGTCGAGGGCGGGCAGGGCCTCGGCCAGGCGTTCCCGGCTGCGGGCGCCGACCAGCGGGACGATGTCGTCGCCCTGGGCGGCGACCCACGCGATGGCCAGCTGGGCGACCGTGCAGCCTTTCGCGTCGGCGACCGCGCGCAGGGCGGAGACCAGCGCCAGGTTGTGCTCGACGTTGCCGGCCGTGAACCGGGGGCTCATTCCGCGGAAGTCGCCGGGCGCCGCGACGTGGCCGGGGCTCCAGTGGCCCGAGAGCAGGCCGCGGCCGAGCACGCCGTACGCCGTCATCCCGATCCCGAGCTCCCGCAGCGTGGGCCGGATGTCGGTCTCGACGCCCCGGGACAGCAGCGAGTATTCGATCTGCAGGTCGGCGATCGGGTGCACGGCGTGGGCCCGGCGGACCGTCGCCGCGTCGACCTCGGACAGCCCGATGTGGCGTACGTATCCGGCCTCGACCATCTCCTTGATGGCGCCGATCGTGTCTTCGATCGGCACCGACGGGTCGAGCCGCGCCGGCCGGTAGATGTCGACGTAGTCGACTCCGAGACGCACCAGCGAGTAGCCGAGGAAGTTCCGGACCGCCGACGGCCGGCCGTCCGGGCCGCCGAAAACGTTGCCGGGTCCGCGCATCTGGCCGAACTTGACGCTCAACTGGTAACTGTCGCGGGAAAGGCCGTGCAACGCCGACGCCAGCAGCAGCTCGTTGTGGCCCATGCCGTAGAAGTCGCCGGTGTCGACCAGCGTGACTCCCGCGTCGAGGGCGGCGTGCACGGTGGCGACCGCCTCGGCGCGGTCGGTCTCGCCGTAGGCACCGGACATGCCCATCGCCCCGAGGCCGAGGGCGGAGACGCACGGGCCGGTGGTTCCCAGGGTTCGTTTCTGCATGTCGCCAGTCTGCGGCCGCCCCGGCGGTCCCGGGAGCGGAGCGCTCATCGTAGGAGCGCGACTCCCTGGATCGGACGGCCGGTAGGGCGGCACCATGGGGTGATGCAGCGTGACCAGCTCGCCGACTTCCTGCGCCGCCGCCGCGAGGCGATCCGCCCGGCCGAGGTGGGCCTGTCCGACGGCCCGCGCCGCCGCACGGCCGGCCTGCGCCGGGAGGAGGTGGCGATGCTGGCCGGCATGTCGGTCGACTACGTCGTACGCCTGGAGCAGGGCCGCAGCAGCCAGCCGTCGGCCCAGTTGCTCGGCGCGCTGGCCCGGGCGCTGCGCCTGTCCGACGACGAGCGCGACCACCTGTTCCACCTGGCCGGGCACCGTCCGCCGCCGGCCGACGGGGTGGCCCGCCAGGCCCGGGCCGGGCTGGTGCGGATGCTCGACCTGCTCGAGAACACGCCGGCGCTGGTGCGGTCCGACCTGGGCGAGACGCTGGCCCAGAACCGGATGTCGTTCCTGCTGCACGGCGACTTCGGCCGCTTCACCGGCGACCGGCGCTACCTGATCTACCGGTGGTTCACCGACGAGGCGGCCCGGGTCGTGCACGTGCCGTCCGAGCGGGAGCGCCTGGCCCGGCTGCTGGTCGCCGACCTGCGGGCGGCGGCCGGGCGGCGGGCCGGCGACCCGGTGGTCGAGGGTCTGGTGGCCCGGCTGCGGGAGGCGAGCCCCGAGTTCCGGCGGCGGTGGGAGGACCACGAGGTGGGGGTCCGGCGGGCCGACCGCAAGACGCTGGTGCATCCGCGGGTCGGCCCGATCCGGCTGGACTGCGAGACGCTGGTCACCCCCGACCTCGGCCAGGAGCTGCTGGTGCTCACCCCGGTCGACGCCGAGGCCCGGGAGCGTCTCGATCTGCTGCGGGTGCTCGGCACCGAGGAGTTCGCGCCTACTCCCCGGTAGAGACACCGGCGAGTTCGGCGACGATGTCGAGGTGGCCCAGGTGCCGGGCGTACTCCTGGGTCAGGTGGAACAGGACCCGTTCCAGGGTGGCCGGCGGCCGGCCGTCCCAGCGCGGACCGGGCGCGCCGACGGCGTCGAGATCGCCGGCCGCGACCACGTCAGCGGTGTGCTTTCCCTGATCGCGCAGGGCGGCGACGAGGCCGTCACGGGTCTCGTCCGGCGCGACGTGCCAGCGGTCGTCCCGCTCGTCGCCCCACGGGTCGCCGACGTCGCGGCCCTGGAAGCCCCACGAGATCCACCGCAGCTCGACGAACCGCAGGTGCTTGACCAGTTCGAGCGGCGTCCACCCGGACGGCAGCCGGCTGCGCCGCAACTCCTGGTCGGGCAGCTCGGCCACCTTGGCGATCAGGCTCTCGCGGAAGTAGTCGAGGTAGCGTACGAAAACCTCGGCCCGGCCGGCGGCCGGAATCGTCGGTGACGGAAAAGGCAGGCTCATCCCGCCATTCTCCGGGCGGACCCCTTTCCCCGTACGCCCCGGGAAGGCGTCAAGCGCCGATCGGGTACGCGTTCTGAAACGCCAGCCGGGCGTCGGCGCCCGCGGCGAGGGCCGTCAGCTCGTCGTCCAGCGCGAGGAACGCCTCCCAGGGCGCCTGCCCGTTCAGCAGCCCGAGCCGCTCGACGACCAGTTGCTCGAGGTCCTCCTGCCGCTTCCCCTTCCAGATCTTGTCGGCCAGGCTCACCAGGTGGTCCTCGAAGCCGGCCCGCTCCGAGCCCCAGCTCCCGTGCGTGCCCGCGAACCGCGCGAGCCGGGGCTCGACCCCGGCCTCGAGCAGGAGCCGCTCGCCGGCCGCCTCGTGCCGGGTGCCCGGCTCCGACAGCTCGCCCAGGTGCAGAACCTTGCCGATGTCGTGGGTGGCCGCTCCGAACCGGACGGCCTCCCGGTCGAACGGCGCCGCCGGGCACGCCACCTCGGCCCAGTCGACCAGCGAGACCACCACGTCGTGCACCGCCCGCAGGTGAGCCCCCAGGCGCGCGGGCGCCCCGGCCTCCCGCAGCAGCGCCGAGGCGGCCGGCGGCAGCGGCCGGAACGGCGGGTCGGTCAGCGCCATCTCCAGCACACCAACCAGGCTACCGGCGTTTCTCGGGGAGCCCGCCGGGACGATTCCGCCGACGCCCGCGATGCGGCCGGTCTGCCACGGTGGCCGGTCAGCTACGGCGGGCGGTGACGAGCCAGGCGCGGGAGTCGAGCCGGACACCGTCGTCCGTCAGCCGCTCGGCGAACGGGCCGGCCAGCCGGAGCAGGACGTCTGACGCCGCAGCGGGCGGGAGCTGCTTCATGAAGGCGAAGCTCCGGACCCAGTCGAGTGCGGCCGCGACGGACGGGCCGTAGTAGACCGGCTCGTGGATGTCGTCGCAGGCGATCGCGGCGAAGCCCGCCTTCTTCAGGATCTGCTCCACGGTCGCCCGGTCGGACAGGGAGAAGGGATCCGGGCCCCCGAGCGGACCGCCGACGGCCTGCCGGAGGAGTTTGTCCCACTCGTTGCGGTCGGCGGCCTGCCAGACGAGCATCACCAGCCGGCCGCCCGGCGTGAGGGCCCGGCCGATGTTGGTGAGGGCGGCGACCGGGTCGTCGAAGAACATCGTGCCGAAGCGGCTGACCGCGACGTCGAACGAGGCCGGCTCGAAGGCGTACGTCTGGGCGTCGGCCCGCTCGTAGGTGACGGTGTCCGAAGTCGGCGAAGCCGCGATGGCCGGGTCGACGCCGAGCACCGCCGACGCGATGAGCGCGGCGTCGCGGGTCGTCTGCCCGGCGCCGCAGCCGATGTCGAGGACCCGGTCGCCCGGCCGCAGGGACCAGGCCCGGCGCAGCACCGCGTGGTAGCGGACGAGCTCGGCGTCGTAGTTCATGACGCCGCCAGGCTACCGCCGGCGGGCGCGGGCCAGCTTCAGCACGGCGAAGGCGGTCAGGGCCAGGCCGGCCGCCGAGAGGTAGGCCGCGCGGTAGCCGACGTGCTGGGCCACGCCGAGGATCGGGCCGGCCATCATCTGACCGGCCGGGAAGGCGTTGGTGAACAGGGTCGACGCCCGGCCCGGCTGGCGCGGCAGCATCTCCTGCACGTAGCTCACGCCCAGCCCCTGCACGACCGAGACCGTGCAGGCGGCGAACAGCTGGGCGGCCGCGACCTGCCAGACGTGGGTCGACGCGGCGACCGACAGGGTGTAGGCGATGCTGAACAGCGGCCCGCACAGGACCAGCCGCCGCAGCGGGACGCGGGTCGTGAGGAAGCCGAAGCCCAGCATCAGCGGGATCTCCAGGCCGGCGCAGACGCCCAGGATCACGCCGGCCGAGCCGATCCCGCCGTGCAGGTCGGTGATCACGAACAGCGACATCGCCTGCACGCCGAGGCCGGTGGCGCACTGCATCAGGGCGAACGCCGCCACGGTCAGGAAGATCACGCGACGGGGTGCATCCGGGGCCGGTGCCGCCGGCGGCGGCTCCGGCGGGACGTACGGGACGGGGCCCGATCCGGCCGACACCGACTCGGCCGCCGGTTCGGGCGGGACGTGGACCGGGGGCGCCGCCGGCAGGAGTCGCCACGCGATCAGGGCCGCGAGCAGGTACATCGCCGACGAGACCGAGTAGGACAGCCGGAAGCCGCCCAGCCCGACCAGGACGGTCGCGACGAACGGGCCGGCGACCCACGACACCGAGAACAGGGTCCGCAGGGAGCTCGTCGTCATGGCGGCCCGGTCGCTTCCGGCGACGGTCGTCCGGACGTACGCGAACAGCTGCGGAACCAGCGACCCGGCCGCCGCCGTCGCGGTGACCGTGAGGGCCAGCAGAGCCCAGTAGTTCCTGATCATCGAGGTCGCGAGCGTGCCCGACGCGCCGGCGAGCGCCGCCGCGATGATCAGCTGGCGGCGGATCGGGTAGCGGTCGGAGAGGCGCCCGAGGACGGTCGAGACCGTGACCGACGAGAGCGGCGCGATGATCAGGAACGCCGTGACCTGCAGCGACACGGCGTGGACGGCCTGGGTGAGGAAGAGCGTGAGGAACGGGCCGACCATGGCCGTCGAGGTGCCGACGGCGAGGAAGATCAGGGCCATGGGCAGCAGGCGGCGGGCCGTGCGGCTGGTTGCGGCCGCCGGCTGGAGGACTGAGGTCATCGATCAGCCTCGTTGCGGGCCAGAGCCACCGCCCCGAGCAGGTCGGCGTGTTCGCCGGTCTCGCCGGCCAGCACGGTGACGGCCTCGCCGGCGGGCGGGGAGGCGTACCGGTTGACCGTCTCCCGGATGCCGTCGACGATGATCCGCCCGCCGGCGCCGGTGGCGCCGCCGACGATGATCGCCTCCGGGTTGAGCATCGTCGTGGTGTCGGCGAGGGGGCGCCCGACGGCCCGGCCGAAGTCGCCGAGCAGCCGGCGCAGGCCGGGGTCGCCGGCATCGGCCAGCGCCAGGATCCGCGGATAGGTGAGCGGCTCGTCGTACGCCGACTGGGCACTGCGCAGCAGCGACGCCCCGGCGTGGATGAGGCAGCCGCGCCCGCCGCAGGAGCAGAGCGGCCCGTCGTCCTGGATCTGGATGTGCGCGAGCTCGCCCGCGAAACCGGTGGCGCCCCGGTGCAGGCCGCCGTTGATGATCAGCCCGGCGCCGACGCTGTGCTCGCCGAGCATCACGTAGACCAGGCTCTGGCGGCCCCGGCCGGCGCCGAACCGGTGTTCGCCGAGCGCGCCGAGGTTGGCGTCGTTCTCGACCAGCACCCGGGTGCCGGTCAGCGAGGCGAGTTCGGCCGCCGGGTCGACGAGCGCCCACGCCGCGTACGAGTTGCCGTGCCGGGCCAGCGAGCCGACGCCGCGCTGGTAGGGCGCCGGGATGCTGAGCACGACCCGGTTCATCTCCTCGAGCGCGTAGCCGGCGCGGGTGGCGACGGCCGCCAGCAGGCCGGTGGCGGTGTCGACCCGGAAGTCGGCCTTGCTGATCGGGTGGGTCTCCGAGGCCAGGATGCGGCCGCTGACCGTGACCACGGCGACCCGCAGGCCGTCGGCGGCCGGGCTGAGCACGCCGACGACGGTGGCCGGCCCGGCCAGCGCCAGGATCTCGGCCGGCCGCCCGCGGCGGCCGGTGCCCGCGGTCTCCCGGGTGACGACCAGGCCGCGGGCGATGAGGTCGCGGACCAGGCTGGTGACGGTGGCGCGGGGAAGTTCGAGCTGGGCGGTGAGGTCGTTGCGGCTGATCTCATCTCGGATGGCTATCTCGGCCAGCACGCGCCGGTGCGGCGGCCGGAGGTCGGCCGGGTATCCCATTTTCAGCTCAGTCCGCCCTAATTCGCAGGTCTCCCCTACTGGTCTAACAGAGCGCACGGGCCCTTACAACGTGACGTACATCCGCTCGATCGGGCCGAAATCCCGTGACGAGACCCACATTCGATACGAGACAGTTCCGTTTTTCAAAGGACGCTCCTAGTCTGGCTCCAGATACGGAACCGTTCCGTATCGATTTTGGGGGAAGCACCACATGGAAGCCACCACCGCAACACCCCAGACCGGGCACCCCCGGCGCTGGCTCATCCTGGGTGTGCTGGTCATCAGCCTGTTGGTCGTCGTGCTCGACAACACGGTGCTCAACGTGGCTCTCCGCACGATCTCCGATCCACAGCGCGGCCTCGGTGCGACCCAGAGCCAGCTCGAGTGGGCGATCAACTCCTACACGCTGGTCTTCGCCGGACTGCTGTTCACCGCCGGCATCCTGGCCGACCGGCTCGGCCGGCGGATCACGCTGATCACCGGGCTCGCGCTGTTCGGCATCGCCTCGCTCATCTCGGCGTACGCGCAGAGCGCCGACCAGCTGATCGCCGCCCGCGCCCTGATGGGCCTCGGCGCCGCCGCCGTCATGCCGGCCACCCTCTCGATCATCGCGAACGTCTTCGACCCCCGCGAGCGCGGCCGGGCGATCGGCATCTGGGCCGGCGCGGTCGGCCTCGGCGTGGCGATCGGCCCGATCGTCGGCGGCCTGCTGCTCGAGCACTTCTGGTGGGGCTCGGTCTTCCTGATCAACGTCCCGATCGCCCTCGCCGGCGCGATCCTGGTCGGCATCATCGTCCCGGAGTCGCGTGACCCGCGCCCCGGCCGCATCGACGTCTTCGGCGTGCTGCTCTCGATCGTCGGCCTGACCCTGCTCACCTACGGCGTGATCGAGGGCGGCGACAAGGGCTTCGGCAGCACCCAGGCGTGGGGCTCGCTGGGCGCCGCCGTCGTCGTGCTCGCCGGGTTCGTGGTTCTCGAGCTGCGCCTGAAGTACCCGTCGCTCGACGTCCGGCTCTTCTCCAACCGCAGGTTCGCCGCCTCCACCGGCATGATCGGCCTGGTCTTCTTCGCCGCCATGGGCGCGATGTTCTTCGGCGCGTTCTACCTGCAGCTGGTCCGCGGCTACGGTCCGCTCGCGTCCGGCGCGCTGTTCGTGCCGTTCGCGGTCGGTCAGATGATCTTCGCCCCGCGCAGCGCGGCCATGGTCAAGCGGTTCGGCCCCAAGGCGGTCAGCGCGGTCGGCCTGCTGCTGGTCGCGATCGGCCTGGCGTCCTGGCTGTTCATCGGCGCGACCACGCCGATCTGGGTCGTCGGCGCGGCGTTCGGCATCATGGGCGTCGGCATGGCCAACGTGATGCCGTCGGCCACCGAGACCATCATGTCGGCGGTGCCCCGCGAGAAGGCGGGCGTCGGCTCGGCGGTCAGCAACACGATCCGGCAGCTCGGCGGCGCGCTCGGCGTGGCGGCGCTCGGCGCGGTCATCTCGTCGGTCTACCGCGGCCGGCTCGGCGACGCGACCGACGGCCTGCCGTCTGCCGCGGCCTCGGCCGCGAAGGAGTCCATCTCCGGGGCGTACGGCGTGGCCGAGCACGCGGGCCCGGGCGCCGGAGCTCTCGTCCAGCACGCCAACGACGCGTTCATCACCGCCGTGCACTACGCCTCGATCGGCTCGGTCGTGGTCGCCCTGCTCGGCGCGCTGGTCGCGCTGATCTGGCTGCCCGGCAAGCGCCCGGCCACCGCTCCCGCGCCGACCAGCTCCGAGGCACTCGCCGAGGAGCAGGGCGTGGAACTGGTCGAAGCGTGACACGCCGGTAACATGAGTGACATGCGAACGGGTGGCACCGACCTCGAGACCGGCCAGGACCGTAAGGCTCCTGGCCGGCCCCGCGATTCCAAGGCCGACGAAGCCATCATCGAGGCGGCGATCGCGCTGCTGGCCGGCGGGCTGAGCGCGGGCGCACTGTCCATGGAGGCGGTCGCGGCGAAGGCCGGCGTCGGCAAGGCGACGATCTATCGCCGCTGGCCCAACAAGGAAGCACTGCTCATCGACGCGGTCGCCACGATGAAGGGCCCGCTCCCCGAGCTCACCGGCGAGTCGGTGCGCGACGACCTGGTCGCGCTGGTCGCGGCCAACTGGACCAACCGGGCCAAGCGCTACGGCAAGGTGACCGCGTGTCTCCTGCCGCAGTACACCCGCGACGACGAGATGCGCCGCGTCTACCAGGCCATCACCGAGCCCCGCCGTGAGGCGATGCGTAACGTGCTGCGGCGCGGCATCCAGACCGGCGAGCTGCGCGCCGACCTCGACGTCGAGCTGAGCCTGCTGATGATCAGCGGCCCGTCGGTCGCGCAGAACATGTTGCATTTCAACCCGAACGTGCCCGAGGAGGGCTTCCCCGAGGCGCTGGTCGACGCGTTCCTGAGAGGTGCCGGCGCCCAGGACGGGCTCTAGCGTTCGGTGGCCGCCCCGATGAGGCGGGCGAGGGCCTCCGGGACCTGGCCGCCCATCGACGCCGGCGGCATGCGGCGCGGCCGGTCCTGGCCGCGGGTCCGCACGAGGATGTGACGGTCGCCCCGCAGGTCGACGGCGACCGTCATGCGTTGGTGGGTGTCGCCCCACACCTCGGAGACGAAGACGAACGCGACCGGCACCCGGCCGTTCCGGTTCATCGCGGTCCGGAAGCGCCCGGCCGCGTCCCGGCCGGTCCAGCTCCGGGCCACCCTCGTGAGGATCGCCGCCGGGTGCTCGGAGCCCCAGATGTCCTCGCGGTCCAGCATCTGCCGCCACACCAGGACGCGGGTGTCCGCGTCGCCGGCCGGCCGGTCGAAGATTCCGTAGAGAGCGGGCGGCTGGTTCCAGCCGCGCTCCTCGAACTCGGCCTCCAGCTCCCGCAGGGCCGCGTCGAACGCCGTCCACATGTCGTCCGCGGCCATTCCGCTCCCCCGTCCTCCGGTCGGCCGGAGACATTAGCCGATCTTGCGTGGCCGGGGCGGCGCCGGACCGCTGAATAGACGAGGATCAAGGCTGTGATTCTCGGGGACCGACCGTTCGCCGAGGTCGGTGCGCCGGCCCTCGCGGTCCGCGGCGCCGGCCTGCTCGCCGTGGCCGGGAGCTACGACCACGACCACGGCACCGCGCCCGTGGCGGTTTACGACATGGGCACGCTGAAGTGCCGGGCGCTGCTCCGCGCGCGTCACCCCGTGTGCGCGATGGCCTTCCACCCCGGGCTGCCGCTGCTCGCGGTCGGCGGCGGCCGCTACGACGGCGGCTACTTCTTCGAGGGCGAGCTGCGGCTGCTCGACCTGCGGACCGGCGAGGCGGCGTCCCTGTTCGAGCACCCGCTCGGGCGCCAGGTTCTGTCGCTGGAGTGGCCGGACGCGCAGCATCTGCGGCTCGTGCTGGCGCCCCAGGACGACTGGGAGGACGAGGCCGCCTGGACCGAGGGCCACGTCGCGACGGTGTTCCGGCCCGACTGGCGCTCCATGCCGCCGGAGCCGGTCGACGGGGAGGTGGACGGTCCGCGAGTGGCCGCGCCCCGCGTCGACGGCCGGGCGTGCGCGCGCCATGAGCTCGACCGGCTGAGCACGGCCTGGGACCGGCGCCGCAACGTCCGGGCGATCGAAGTGCTGCCGGACGGAAACATCGTCGCCACGCTCGACCGGGTTCAGAAGGAATGCTGGTCGCCCGGCGGGGAGAAACTGTGGACTGCCCCGGGCGGCGGGAGCGCCGGCCCCCGCGGGGAACGGTCCCGGTTGCGCATCCGGCGCGGCCGGAGGATCTACCGGCGGGAGGCCGGCGCCGACGAGCCGAGAGGCAGCTGGCTGGCCGCCGCCGAGCTGGACGAGGAGCCGTCGCGGTTCCGGCGGATCCTGCCGTACTCCTGGGACGCGGGAGAGGCCCACTTCGGCGGACCGGGTGTCGAGACCGACGACGGCGACCTGGTCTACGCGGGAACGGTCTACCACGGTCGCGGCCCGCAGCCCGGCGGCTCGTTCGTGGTGCGGCGCGACCTCGCCACCGGGCGGCCGCGCTGGGTCTTCCGGACCGACCGCCCGGCGACCGACCTCGACGCCGGCTGCGGCACGGTCTTCGTCGGTTACGACGACGGCGAGATCGTCGCGCTCGGGCTGGGCGACGGAACTGTCAGCTGGCGACGGGGCCTCGTGGTCGCCGGGATCCCCGCCGTCCCGACCGCGCTGACCGTGACGGGACACGGCCGGCTGCTGGTCGGGACGAGCGACGGGCGGATCCTCGACTACGAGGCCCCGGGGAGCGGGACTACTTCAGGCGTACGGTGAAAAGCGGATTCGCCGCCAGCCGGCGGAAAGCCGACAGGCTCGCGGCCGAACTGTCGATGCTGATGTCACGGTCACCGAAGGCGTCCCGCTTGGTGTCGAAGTAGACGATCGCCTTGATCGCCGGGCGCTTGGCCAGCTCGGGCAGCACGCTGTCGAACTGGGGCGCCTTCGACACGACCCGGCCGACGCGGTGGTAGGCGCCCCACTCGGCGACCATCATCGGCTTCGACGGGTGCCTGGTGGTGGCCCACTTGTAGAAGCCGTCGCCGCCCGGCGCGCGGCGGTCGAGCAGGTCGGCGAACAGGCCATGGTGGTAGTAGTTCCGCTCGGCGCTGACGTACGAGTCGAGGCCGATCCAGTCGACGACGTCGTCGCCCGGGTACAGGTCCTTCCACCAGCTCTCGGCCATCCACTTCTCGTTGCCCATGTAGGCGACGACCGACACCGCGTTGCTGACGCCCTTGGCCCGCAGGCGGGTGATCACGTGGCGGAACGACGCCCGGAAGTCGGCGGCGGTCATGCCCGAACCGTGGCGGGGCTTGACGTCGTCCTCCGGCTCGTGGTTCAGGACCAGGAAGAACTTCTGACCGTACGCCTTGGCCCGCGCCGCGAACGTGTCGATCCGCCGGTCGAGCCGGCCCGCCGCCACGGCCGACCAGTTCGAGCCGTACTCGACGCGCCAGTTGAGCAGCAGCACCCGCGGGTGGGCCGGGTCGCGGGTCATCGCGATCTCGGCCGGGGTCGGGAAGACCTCGTCACCCTTGTGATAGGTGTGGAAGATCGTGGCCGTACGCCCGCTCTTCCGCTCCCAGGTCTTCAACTCGGCGTCGCGCGGCGCCCCCGTGAAACCGCCCGCGGCCGCACCCCAGAGCACCCCGCACGACGGCACCAGCTTCGCTCCGGTGACGCAGCCCGCCGCCGACGGGCCGGTGGCCGGCTTCGCCTCGTGGCCGGAGGCGAACGCCGCGGCCGGCGAGATGACGACAGCCAGAGCCGCCGCCACCGACAGGATGAGCTTGCGTACGGTCACTTTCTCTCCCCCGCGTTGTCCGGCCGTTGTCGGCCGGGCATGGGAAAGAGATTCCGGGGCGGCGGGTGCGCGCCCGGTCCCCGGCCGGGTGCCCGCCGGTTGCGTTCGGCGGGAGGGCGGAGCTCGCCGGAAGTGATCGGCAGCCGGCGGCCCGGGTTGCGGAAACCTCAGCGTTTTCTCATCCGGAAGCGGGGAAGCTGGACGTGGCGACTCGGGTTTCCGCACACCTTCCCCGGGTCGCCACCTATCGGGGTGTTGATTCGACGTCGGTACAAACACCCCAAATCCCGCGGCCCTGATGAACCGCTGAGCCTTTCGGCCCGTACCTCTGGGAGCGCGAAGGTTCCGAACGCCGTCGCGCAAGCACCATGCCGAAGGACGAAGGAACCCACCTTGTCGATCATCAGCCGGGCCCGCCCCGAGCCGGAGACCCCACCGACCGACTCCGCCCCGGACGAGCCCACCGGGAACAAGCGCGGCCCCGCCCGCCGCGCGCTCGGGATCACCCTGACCGTGCTCGCCGCCGCGCTGGTCTACCTCGCGCTGGTGGTGCCCGATTCGGTCACCCACGCCAAGGAGGGCACGAACGTCGCGACCGGCTTCCTGCGCCTGCCGATCGAGGCGATCCTCGGCGGCGCGCTCCTGATCGTCGCGCCGCGGCGCGGGCGCCGCTGGATCGCCGGCGCGCTCGGGCTGGGCCTGGGCGTGCTCGCCGTGCTCAAGATCTTCAACGCGGGCTTCCTGATGGTGCTCGGCCGCCGGTTCAACCCGGTGCTCGACCCGCCGCTGTTCCGCGACGGCTTCAACGCGCTCACCGAGACCAACGGCCGGCCCACCGCCATCGCGGCGGCGATCGGCGCGGTCCTGCTCACGGTCGCGGTGCTCGCGCTGGTCACGCTTTCGGTCGTACGCCTGGGCACCGTGACCGCCCGCCACGCCGCACCGACCCGCCGGGCCCTGCTCGTGCTGAGCGTGGCCTGGCTCGCGCTCGCCCTGACCGGGGTCGCGCTCTACCCGAACAACCCGGTCGCGTCGGACAGCGCGGTCGCCCTGGCCAAGACGACCGCCGCGTCGATCCCGGCCGCGATCCGCGACCAGAAGGCGTTCGAGGAGGCGACCCGGAACGACCCGTTCCACAACGTGCCGGCCAACCAGCTGGTGGCCGGCCTCAACGGGCACGACTTCGTGATCGGCGTGGTCGAGAGCTACGGCCGCTCGGCGCTCACCGACCCGAAGATGAAGGCGGTCGTCGAGCCGGTGCTGACCGACGGCACCAAGTCCCTCGCGGCGAAGGGCTACTACGCCAAGAGCGGCTGGCTCAACTCCTCGACCTATGGCGGCGGCTCGTGGCTGGCCCACGGCTCGTTCCAGTCCGGGCTCTGGATCGACAACCAGCAGCGCTACCGCCAGCTCATCGCCAGCGACCGCCTGACGCTCACCAGCGCGTTCCACAACGCGGGCTGGCAGACGTACGGCCTGGAACCGGGCAACACGACCGCCTGGCCGGAGGCCAAGTTCTACGGCTACGACACCGTGTACGACTCCCGCAACCTGGGCTACGCGGGCCCGAAGTTCGGCTGGTCGAGCATGCCCGACCAGTACACGCTGGCCCAGTTCCAGAAGGACGTGTACGGCAAGGCCCACGCGCCGCTGATGGCCGAGATCACGATGACCTCGAGTCACGAGCCGTGGACCCCGGTCCCCTCGATGGTCGACTGGGACCAGCTCGGCGACGGCAAGCTCTTCAACGCCCAGGTGCAGGGCGCGACCGACCGGCACAAGCTGTGGAAGAGCTCGGCCGACACCCAGGCCCAGTACGCCAAGTCGATCGCCTACTCGGTGCAGACCCTGATCAGCTGGGTCGAGAAGTACGGCGACGACAACCTGGTGCTGGTCTTCTTCGGCGACCACCAGCCGATGTCACTGGTCAGCGGCAACGGCGCCGACCACAACATCCCGATCACGGTGGTCGCGCACGACAAGGCGGTCCTCGACAAGATCGCGAACTGGAACTGGACGGACGGCATCGAACCCGGCACCACCGCGCCGGTGTGGCAGATGTCGGACTTCCGGAACAAGTTCTTCACCGCGTACGGCACCGAGCCGACCCCGCCCGGGCCGGCCCGTTAGTCAGTTCTCGTCAGTCATTCGACACCGTCGCGGGACATCGCCGGCCCGCGACGGCGACGCCGGCATCGGGCGATCCCGGTGTCAGCAGGATCGCTGGAAGGTGTACGCCTTGACGAAGGCCGCGGCCTGATAGACGACCTGGACCGGCCAGTGGTACCAGGGCAGGTGCGCGGTCGCGACGTAGACGCTCCCGTCGAAGCAGCGGCCCACCCGCAGTTCGGCCCGGGTGGCCTGGTCGGTCGAGGTCACCAGAATCACCGAGTGCCAGCCGTACCGCTGGGCCATCTCGGCGATCGAGCGGGCCTCGCCGCGGGTGGTGAACGGCTCGGAGTGGAAGCAGATGACCGGCTGACCGCGGAAACTGCCCTGGCCGCACCAGTCGGCCACGCTCAGCTCCTCGTCGGAGACCGAGATCGCCACCACCGGCGCCCGGCCCTCCCGGCCCAGTTCCAGCGCGGTCAGGCGCCGGTTGCCGGGGCCGCCCAGCTGGACGATGGCGTCGGCCCTGGCCGGAAGCGGGGGCAGGTCGGGCCGCACGATCGGGCGCACGGCCAGCGCCGCCGCACCGGCGAGAATCGCGGCCACGACGATCCAGATGACACGCCGGCGGCGCCGCCGGCGAACGACCGGGGACGGCCCGTTCACCACCCCGGCGCTGCTCACGAGCCCGAGGCTACCTCGCGCCGGCGACCACGCCGGCCCGGTGTGATCAAGTCCGGTCGACGGTCCCGGACGATGCACAGGATTCGATCAGCTGGTTCCTAGCTTCGCGACGTACATATGTGGTGGATGTGGTCGGGCTTGCCCGGAAGGGAGGAATCAGATGACGATTCCCGAGCAGTACACGTATCATCCCGCGCCGGGTGGCTGGCCGCCCCAGCAAGGCGGATGGCCCCCGCCGTACCAGCAGGTGCCGCCCCCGCCGCCCCGGCGGCGCCGCGGTCCCATCATCGCCGCGGTGGCCGGCGGCCTGGCCCTTCTTCTCGGTGCCGCGGGCGCGGGTTTCGCCGCCGGCTGGACGCTCCGACCGGTCGACTCGAGCTCGTCCCAGTCCTCCTACCTGCCGTTGAACCCCGACAGCGGCAGTCAGCAGGGCGGCGACCCGTTCCAGGGCCAGGGCCAGGGCCAGCAGGGTCAGGGCCAGACCACCCCGGGCGGCGCCTCGGACAGCCAGGTCCAGGCGGTCGCGCAGAAGGTCGACCCGGCCCTGGTCGACATCGACACGGTCCTCGGCGCGCAGAACGGCGAGGCCGCGGGCACCGGCATCGTGATCACGTCGGACGGCGTGATCCTCACCAACAACCACGTCGTCGCCGGCGCCACCGCGATCACGGTCACCGACATCGGCAACCAGAAGTCCTACCGGGCCGCGGTCGTCGGCTACGACCGCACCCAGGACATCGCCGTGCTGAAGCTCGACGGCGCCTCCGGCCTGACCACCGCCACGCTCTCCTCGACCCCGGCCAAGGCGGGCCAGCAGGTCGTGGCGATCGGCAACGCGGGCGGCACCGGCGGCACCCCGTCGGCGGTCGGCGGCGTGGTCGCCGCGCTCGGCCAGTCGATCACCGCGTCGGACGAGTCGAGCGGCGCGTCCGAGCAGCTCACCGGCCTGATCGAGGTGAACGCCGACATCGAGGCGGGCGACTCGGGCGGCCCGCTGCTGAGCACCGACGGTCAGGTCCTCGGCGTCGACACGGCCGCCTCGGCCGGCTTCCAGTACCAGTCCCAGGGCGGCGACGGCTTCGCGATCCCGATCGACTCGGCGACGACGATCGCCAACCAGATCCGCGGCGGCCAGGCCTCCAACAAGATCCACATCGGCGAGACGGCCTACCTCGGCGTCGAACTCGCCGGCGCGGCCCGCGGCCAGACCCAGCAGGACGGCCCGCAGGTCGTCGGCGTGGTCCAGAACTCCCCGGCCGACCAGGCCGGCCTCACCCGCGGCGACGTCATCCGCTCGGTCGGCGGCACCACGGTCGACTCGGCGACCGCCCTGACCAACCAGATGGACCAGTTCCACCCCGGTGACAAGGTCAAGCTCACCTGGGACGACGTCAACGGCCAGTCCCATTCGAGCACACTCAAGCTGACCACCGGACCGGTCGGCTGACGGGGGGATGCTCCGGCCGGGCCCGACCCTGAACCGGGCCCGGCCGGCCCTCCCAGCGCGAACCCGCGGGCCACTCTCGGCGCGAACCCGCGGGTCACTCTCAGCGCGAACCTGCGGGCCGCTCTCGGCGCGAACGGGCTGGCGACTCTCAGCGCGAACCTGCGGGCCGCTCTCGCCGCGAACGGGCGGGCCACTCTCAGCGCGAACCCGCGTGTCGCTGTCTGCTCGGACGGGCGTGTCGCTGTCGGCTCGGACGGGCGTACCTCTGAAGGCGCGAGCGGCGCCGGCGCCGCGACCACCCGGGCATCTCCTCGGCCGTCCCGGCGGCCGGGCGGGCGGCGTTGCGGGCCGGTGAGCATCGGCCCGGGCCGGTGACAACGGCTCAAGAGCCCGGCCGCCGGGCCGATTAGGCGGGGCGTGGAGAGTGCGCGCGGGGCCGGGGTGGCCCGATTCCTGGCTTCGTGGCGCGCGCTCGCCGTCGTAGCGGTGGTCATTACCGCCCTGGCGTTGTCCGGGGTGCGGGTGATGCACCAGCAGATCGCACTGCGCGCGTTCGACAGCGCCACCACCGCCGCGCGCACCGTGCAGGTGCTGGTCGTGGCCCGCGAGCTCACCGTCCAGGACATGCTGCTGACCGTCGACCGCGGCAAACGCCAGGCGATGGACGCCGACGTGATCCTGCTGCAGGGCGAGGGCGCGATCCTCGGGCTGCGGGTCTGGTCGATGGTCGACGGGCGCCTGGTCTACAGCGACGCGGCCCACCGAAACTCCCCCGAACCCGAGGCCGCGGCGATCGCCGCGGTGCGCGCCAGCAAGACGTACGCGATGGACGTGGCCGGTGGGGTCGCGGTCTACCTGCCGTACGACGTGACCGGCGACCAGAAGCCGGACGCGGCGATCGAGGTGCTGATCCCGCGCACCCGGATCGACCTGAGCGTGAATCGCGCCAGCCGCTGGCTGTACGGGATGGCGGCGTTCGTGCTGCTCGCCCTGCTCCTGATCCTGTTCATGATCCGCCGGCACCAGAACAGCCAGGACTTCGCGGCCACCCACGACGGGCTGACCGGGCTCGGCAACCGGGCGCTGCTGCACCGCCGCGCCCGCGGGCTGCTCGGCCGGGCCAGCGCCGAGGAGCCGGCCGGGCTGCTGCTCATCGACCTCGACGGGTTCAAGGGCGTCAACGACACGCTCGGCCACCACGCCGGCGACGAGCTGCTGGTGGTGGTCGCTCAGCGGCTGGCCGCGGCGGCCGGCGCGCAGGTGCTGCCGATCCGGCTCGGCGGCGACGAGTTCGCCGTGCTGACCGGCGGGCCGGACGCGCTCGCGCTGGCCACCGAGCTCTACGCCTCGCTGCGCGAGCCGATGCTGGTCGCCGGGGTTCCGGTCGAGATCGACGCGAGCATCGGGGTGGCGTTCGCCCCCGAGCACGCCACCGAGGTGGTGGCGCTGCTGCGCCACGCCGACCTCGCGATGTACGAGGCGAAGCGCAACGGCGCCGGCGTGATCGTCTTCCGCCCGGGCACCCAGCACGCCGAGGAACAGCACGTCACCCTGGTGCCGGAGCTGCGGCGGGCGCTCAGCGAGAACGAGCTGGAGCTGTTCTACCAGCCGGTGTGCGCACCGGACGGCGACGTCGACACGGTCGAGGCCCTGCTGCGCTGGCGGCACCCGTCCCGCGGGCTGCTGACGGCCGACGAGTTCGTGCCCCAGGTCGCGAAGACGTCGCTGATCAAGGAGCTGAGCGCCTGGGTGATCGGGACCGCCCTCACCGACGGTGCCGGATGGCGGGCGCAGGGACGGAGCGTACGGCTGGCCGTCAATGTCTCCCTGCAGGAGCTGACCGATCCGGCCCTGCCGCAGCGGTTGCGGAGCACCGCGGAGGCGACGGGTTTCCCGCTGACCGAACTGCAGCTGGAGGTCGCCGAGGCGGCGCTCGCGTCGCGCGGCGCCGACGAGGTCGCGGACGCGATCGACGAACTGCACCGGCTGGGCGTGCAGGTGACGATCGACGACGTGGGCAGCGCCTATCACGCTCTGTTCGCGCTGGAGCGGTTGTCGGTCGACGCGGTGAAGATCCATCCGCGGTTCACCCGGAGCATGGCCGCCAGCCCGCACGCCGCCTCGGTGGTGCGCCATCTGGTCCAGTTGACGCATGATTCCGACGCGCGCTGCATCGCCGCGGGCGTCGAGGGGGCGGCCGACTGGGCGCTGCTCACGCTGGCCGGATGCGACGGCGTTCAGGGGTACGTGGCGAGCGAGCCGCTGCCGGCCGCCCTGCTGTGGGCGACCGTCGACGAGTGGAACGGTGGCCGTCCCCGCGAAGCCGAGCGGGTCGATCTAAAGTAAGCGATGATCTTCGGTGTCTCCACGCTCGGTTGCCCGGGACTGCCACTGCCTGAGGTCGGCGCCCTCCTGCGGCGACATCGGGTGAGCGCGGTGCAGTTGCGCTGCGCCGCCGACGAGCCCGTGCACGTCGGGCTGTCACCCTCCGCGCGGCGCCGGGCCCGCGAACAGCTCGAATCGGCCGGGCTCACGCTGCTCGGCCTGGCGACCTATGTGCAGCTCAGTTCCGGGGCCGACGGGCGGCGCCGGACCGGCGTACCCCCTTGGTGCCGGGACGCGGCAGCGTGCCGTGCCCCGAGGTTCTGACCTTGGCGCGGGCCGCCGGTTTCGACGGGCCGGTCGTGCTGGAGCACGAGGCGCGCTGGTATCCCGATGCCGCCCCCATCGACGACGCGATCGACGGCGCATTGCAATTGACATCGGTCTATCCATAGGGCAGGGTGGCGGCATTCGCCGGGGTCACGCGGCGCGCGGAGGCACAGGGCAACCTCCGCCGATCCCCCATGACCGCCGGCCCGATCTCCTGGGCCGCCACTTTGCGGAGCCCTTCATGAGAAAACGATCCCGCCTTCTGGTCAGCGCCGTCGTCGGCGCATTGGTCGCCGCCATTGCCTTCGTCGGCCTGCCCGCCACGCCCGCGTCGGCCCACGGAAACGTCATCAGTCCCGCCTCCCGCAACTACGGCTGCTTCACCCGCTGGGGCGACCGCTTCCAGGATCCGGCCATGGCCACCGAAGACCCGATGTGCTACCAGGCCTGGCAGGCCGACCCGAACGCCATGTGGAACTGGAACGGCCTCTACCGCGAACAGGTCGCCGGCAATCACCAGGCCGCCATTCCGGACGGCGAGTTGTGCAGCGCCGGGCACACCCAGAGCGGGCGTTACAACGCGATGGACACCATCGGCGACTGGAAGGCGACCACGGTCGGCAACAGCTTCACTGTGCAGCTGTTCGACCAGGCGCTGCACGGCGCCGATTACGTCTGGGTCTATGTGTCGAATCCGGGCTTCAACCCGCGCACCCAGGCGCTGAAATGGTCGGACCTGACCCGGGTCGCGGAGGTCGGAAAAACCCCGGCGTCCCAGTGGATCCCGGTCGACGGCGGGGTGCGGATCGACCTTCCGGTCGCGCTTTCCGGGCGTACGGGACGGGCCATGGTCTACACGATCTGGCAGGCCAGTCACATGGATCAGTCGTACTACTTCTGCAGTGACATCGACTTCGGTGGCAGCACCAATGGTGGTGGCACTACTCCGCCGCCGACACCGACCACTTCCCCCACGACCCCGCCGGCCTCCGGTGGCGCGTGCTCGGCGGCATACTCGTTGACCGGCCAGTGGCAGGGCGGCTTCCAGGGCGACGTGAAGGTGACCGCCGGCGCGGCCGCCATCAAGGGCTGGACCGTCAGGCTGACGTTCTCGGGCGCCGTCACCGTGACCCAGTCCTGGAACGCGACCACCACCGCGTCCGGCACCACGGTCACCGCGTCGAACGCGTCCTACAACGGCGCCCTCGCCGCAGCCGGCAGCACGACGTTCGGCTTGATCGGCACCGGCACCGCCAGCACGCCGACCGTCACCTGCACGGCCACTTGATTCGACCCTTCTCAATTCAAACGGGGGCCTCTAGAGTGCTTTGGGAGCGCTCCCAGCCGGTTGAGGAAGGGAGGTCGCCGGAGCAACACCACCGCGTGACACCGGCTCCATCTCGCACCACGCCGGGGCGGGCGCCCTCCCGCCCCGGCACCGGACCATCCGCCTCCTTGCACGGCCGCCGAGGGGGCCGCCGCGCAGGGGCCGCCGCGCAGGGGCCGCCGCGCAGAGGCCGCCGCGCAGAGGCCGCCGCGCAGAGGCCGCCGCGCAGAGGCCGCCGCGCAGAGGCCGCCGCGCAGAGGCCGCCGCGCAGAGGCCGCCGCCGATAGTCGCTGCCCGAGGCCGCGGAAGGGCTATCTCTGCGGGGCAACTGGCAGCGGGAGTGCCCAACTCCAGGACAAGCGGCCTCACCGCGCGGCCGGCGCCCGGGGCCTCCACCAGACGGACGCCGAGAGCGCGACCGTCGGGCGGACGCCAGGAGGACAGTCACCGGACCGAGCGCCCAACCCCCACCGCCGGACACACGCCAAGAAGACAGCCACCGGACCGAACACGCAGGGGTTGCCGAAGGCCGTGCGCCGAAAGGGGCGGCCGCCGAGGAAGAACCGGGCGAGCCAGCTCGGAAGAGCCAACTGACCGGCCGGCCGCCAACGGTGAGCGCACCCGGAACTGCCAGTGAGCGGCCGCCGCCGCGCAGGCGCCGTCCGGTCGGCGCCAACCGGACGGCGCCGAACGAGCGGGCAAGGCGCCGAAGGGAAGCCACGAGAGCGTCGGCTGGAAACGCCCGCCTTGCCGCGCGGCCGTTGAGGGTTTGTGCCGCGGGCTGCCACCGGGCGGACGTCCAGAGGGAGGGCGCCTGAGACCGCAGCCGGGCGGCCGCGAGGGGCGGCCGTTACTGGACGGCCATCGAGCCGCAGCGCCCGCCGGCCGCGAGCCGCGAGCCGCGAGCCGCGGGCCGCCTACAGCCGGCTGACGCTGGCGATGGCGTTGTCGACGACTCATGTTGACTAAATCAACATTGACGGTCAACCTTGCGCGTTCCATCTTGACGGCAGTCTTGGCGCGGGGCAGGCCGTCAACATGGGCCGCGCGCGGACAAGCTGGCTCCGCTGGCGTCTGCCGACCGGCCGTCCGCGCCCCGGCCGACCAAGAGCCGGGACACGGGCAGCCGATGACGCGGTACGGATCAGGCGGTGGCCAGGCGGCGAGCTGGTCGTCGGTGAGTTTGACGTCCAGGGCGGGCAGCGACGCCTCGAACTGTTCCGGCGTGCGCGGGCCGATCAGCGGGATGACGCGGGGCGACGTCTGGTGGAGCAGCCACGCGACGACCAGCTGGTTCGGGGTCACGCCGCACTCCTCGGCCACCTCGCCCAGCACGGCGAGGCGGGCGTCGGCGTCCGGGCCGCTGTAGGGGCCCATCATGTTGTGGCCGTCGCGCTTCACCGCCGAGTCGTAGATGCCCTTGAGGATCGGTGAGTAGGCGACGAGGGTCTGGTCGGTGTTCTCGCGCAGGTAGTCGAGCTGCTCGGCGGAGACGATCGAGACGCTGTCCGTGCCGGGGCGGGGCTGGAGGTAGCTGTGCTGCTGTTGGACGGCGACCGGCAACGGCCAGCCGTTGGCGGTGCACAGGCCGCGGATCCGTTCCAGCCGCCAGGTCGCGACGTTGGACCAGCCCAGGTGCCGGACCTTGCCTTCGGCGACGAACGAGGCGAGCACGGCCAGGGTCTCCTCGAGCGGCGTCGACCGGTCGTCGACGTGGACGTAGTACAGGTCGACGTGGTCGGTGCCGAGCCGGCGCAGGCTGCCCTCGAGGGCGGAGCGCAGGTGGGCGGCGCCGGCTCCGGAGAAGGTGCGGCGGGCGAGGTCCCAGTTGGCGGTGCCGTCGGGCGCCCACAGGTCGGGTGAGTAGACGGGCAGGCCGCTGCCCTTGGTCGCCAGGAAGATCTCGTCGCGGCAGTTGCGGGACTGCATCCAGCGGCCCAGCAGCGCCTCGCTTTCGCCGCCGGTGCCGCCCGGCCGGGCCCACCACTCGTAGCAGTCGGCGGTGTCGATGAACGAGCCGCCGATCGAGCGGTACCGGTCGAGTATCCGGGTCGAGTCCTCCTCCCCGGTCGCGTTGCCCATCTGCATGGCGCCGAGGGCGAGCGCGCTGACCGTCCGGCCGGTGTTGCCGAGTTGTGTCGTCTGCATGAATTCGACGCTATGACCTAGAGCGCGCTCCAGGTCAAGAAGAAGGGACTACCGGCCGGGACACGCCGACACTAACCTGAGCTGCATTCACATTCCCCGAAGTAACGCCACGAAGGAAACCCAGAGGGAGCCCGAACATGGTGGATTCGCTGCCCCCGTTCCCGCCCGGCTTCCAGTTCGGAGTCTCGACCGCCGGCTACCAGATCGAAGGCGCCGTCGACGAGGACGGACGCGGCCCGTCGATCTGGGACACCTTCTCGCACACCCCGGGCCGGACCCGCGACGGCGACACCGGGGACGTCGCCTGCGACCACTACCACCGCTACGCCGGGGACGTCGCGTTGATGGCGGAGCTCGGCGTCGACGCGTACCGGTTCTCGGTGGCCTGGCCCCGCATCCAGCCCGACGGTTCCGGCCCGGCGAACGCCAAGGGTCTTGATTTCTACGACCGCCTGGTCGATGCCCTCGGCGAGCGCGGCATCGCCGCGCTGCCGACGCTCTTCCACTGGGATCTGCCGCAGGCTCTGGAGGACGGCGGCGGCTGGCTCAACCGCGAGACCGCCTTGCGCTTCGGCGATTACGTCGCGCTGGTCGCGGACCGGCTGGGTGACCGCGTACGCCGGTGGATCACGCTGAACGAGCCGGTGGTGCACATGGCCCAGGGGTACGCGTTCGGCGGTCACGCCCCGGGCCGGACGCTGGGACTGGCCGCGCTGCCGGTGGCCCACCACCAGTTGCTCGGGCACGGTCTCGCGGTGCGGGCGTTGCACGACGCCGGCGAAGTGATGATCACGAACAATCTGACGGCGGTGATCGCCGACGATCCGGCGGCCGGGATGGCGTACGACGCGTTCCACAACCGGCTGTTCACTGATCCCGTGCTGCTGGGCGAATACCCCGGTTTTCTGGCCGACGCGCTCGGCGACGTCGTGCGGGACGGCGACCTCGACATCATCTCGACGCCGATGGGCGCGCTCGGCGTCAACTACTACAACCCGACCCGGGTCGGGGCTCCGGCGGCGGCCGGCGCGCCGCTGCCGTTCGAGATCCGGCCGATCGACGGGGTGCCGACCACCGCGTTCGGCTGGCCGGTGGTGCCGTCCGGGCTGTACGAACTGCTCACCGGCCTGCGCGACACCTACGGCGACCGTCTGCCCCCGGTCTACGTCACCGAGAACGGGTGCTCGACCGACGACGTGCTCGACGACCGGTTCCGGGTCGACTATCTGGACGGGCATCTGCGGGCGGTCCACCGGGCGATCACCGACGGCGTCGACGTGCGGGGCTACTTCGTGTGGTCGCTGCTCGACAACTTCGAGTGGGCCGAGGGGTACAGCCAGCGGTTCGGCCTGGTGCGGGTCGACTTCGAGACCCAGGAGCGGACGCCCCGGTCGTCCTACCGGTGGCTGCGGGGCGTGCTGGCCGGCCGCTCATGACGGCCGTCGCCGCGCAGCCGCACACCCCCGTCCGCACCGGGTGGATAGCCCTGCTGTCGCTGGCCAATCTGGGCCTCTGGATGGGCTATTTCGGTCCGCTGCAGGTCCTGCTGCCCGACCAGGTCGAGGACATCGCCGGCGACGGCAAGGCCACCGCGCTCGGCGTCGTCACCGGGCTCGGCGCGCTGGTCGCGGTGCTGGCCGGGCCGATCGCCGGCGCGCTCTCCGACTCGACCCGGCTGCGCACCGGCCGCCGGCACACGTGGATCGTGGCCGGGGCGGTGCTCGGCCTGACCGGCCTCGCGATCCTGCCGTCCCGGCACACGGTGACCGGCCTGGCCGTCTGGTGGTGTGTCGCCCAGGCCGGGCTCAACACGATGCAGGCCGGGCTGACCGCGGTGGTGCCCGACCGCACCCCGGTGCGCCAGCGGGGCCTGGTGTCCGGCTGGGTCGGGCTCACCCAGTCGATCGGCGTGGTCGCGGGCGTCCTGCTGGTCACCGCCGTCGTGACGGGGCTGACGTCGGGCTACGTGCTCATCGGCGTACTCGTTCTGCTGACCGCCCTGCCGTTCGTTCTCGCGACGCCGGACCCACCGGCCGATCAAACCCCGCGGTTCACCGCGGCTTCGTTGTGGTCGTCCTTCCGTTTTTCCGTACGCCGTAACCCGGACTTCGCGTGGGCGTGGGCGACCCGGTTCCTCGTGCAACTGGGGAACGCCATGGCCACCCTCTATCTGCTGTACTTCCTGCGCGACCGGGTGCACTACGCCGACGCCGAGGACGGCCTGGCCATCCTGATCGTCGTCTACACCGTGGCGACCGTGCTGACGGTGGTCGCCGGCGGCGTACTCTCCGACCGCAGCGGACGGCGCAAGCCGTCGGTGATCGTCTCGGGTTATGTGATGGCCCTGGCCTGTCTGATCCTGGCCGTCTGGCCGACC
The DNA here is from genome assembly GCF_040682075.1 of Actinoplanes sp. NPDC051411. Taxonomy (NCBI): domain Bacteria; kingdom Bacillati; phylum Actinomycetota; class Actinomycetes; order Micromonosporales; family Micromonosporaceae; genus Actinoplanes; species Actinoplanes sp. NPDC051411. The sequence continues at coordinate 36,534 of NZ_JBFBAD010000059.1, forward strand.
TGGACCGGCGCCCTGGTCGCGGCGGTCGTGCTGGGCCTCGGGTTCGGCGTCTACCTCTCGGTCGACCAGGCCCTGATCACCCAGGTCCTGCCGGCCGAGCAGGACCGCGCCCGCGACCTCGGCATCATCAACATCGCCAACTCGGCCCCGCAGGTGCTGGGCCCGGCGCTGGCCTTCCCGATCGTCGCCTACCTCGGCGGATATTCGGTGCTGTACGTGATCGTGGCCGCGGTGACCGTGCTCGGCTCGGTGCTGGTGACCCGCATCCGCACGATCGACTAGGTGTTCTGTCCTGCCCGCGACGGCGCTACGACTTGGCGTAGTGGGCGACGGCGAGCAGCAGGCCGACCGTTCCGGCGAACGCGGCCCCGCCGGTCAGCACGGCCCCGGGCACGTTGTTGCCGGCCGCGTGCGAGAGGACGCCGGCCAGAACGCTGACGAGTCCCGCCGTGAGCGCCATGACGGGGAGCCAGCCCCACCGGGACGCGGGTGGCGCCAGGGTCCGAGTTCGGCTGGGTTTTTCGGTCATCGTTACCGCCAGATAACAGAGCCGGAGTGAGGTTGGCTCCAGAATGAGTCAATGAATATGACTCACGCACCGGTTTTCACCGACCGGCAAAGGATCAGGGCATTTGCTGGAGTACGGGCCGTTTTCTGACACCTGGCACCGTGCGGGCTGTCATATCAGTCACCAGCTTTGACCGGATTTGTCGGGGTCGCCCCGTCCACCCTTTGAACAGGATATGTTCCCTGCGGATTCAGTCAACGCGGTTCATGCAGAGGAGTGACTAGAATGTCGGAGTTGACGACGGGGTCGACCACCAACGCGGCACGGCTTCGTCCGATCGCCAACCTGTGCACGGCGAGTTCGTGCCCGACCGTCTATGTCGACGCCGACTCCGGCACCCTGGTCGTCCAAGGATTCGACGTGTCCCCGAGCCAGGAGGGTGTCGAGGTGCCCGCCGGCGAGAGTCTGGTCCGCGTTCCCGTCGAGCTCCTGATCGAAGCGGTGCGCAACCTGAGCTGAGCCGCGGCCGCGACGAGGAAGGGAGTGCCGAGGTGACGACAGATCCGGGCACTCCCTCGAGCCACGACGAGCCGATCAGCGACGAGCCGATCGGGGTCGTCCTGAGGCGGATGCGGAAGGCGCGCCGGATGTCCGGCCGGGCCCTCGCCGACCTGGTCGGCCTGAGCCAGTCGACCATCTCCCGGCTGGAACGCGGCATCGGATCGCCCGACCTCGGCGAGATCAGCAGGATCGCCCGGGCCCTCGGCGCGGATGACCACCAGGCGCGCGAGCTGACACGCCAGGCCGAGCGGTCGCACGACCGGATGACCGACTGGCGTCCGACATCCGACTCCCTGGCCGGCCGGCAGAGGAGCGTGGCCGACTGGGAGTCCGCGGCCCGGGTCATCCATGATTTCCAGCCGACGGTCCTGCCCGGCCTGCTCCAGATCTCGCCGTACGCGAAGGCCGTCCTGCGGCTCTTCCAACCACTCGCGCGGCTGCCGGCCGAAGCGCTGACCGAGGCCGCGGTGCTCGCCGCCGTCTCGGCCCGGGTTCAGCGGCAGTTGGTCCTCGCCGACCGGTCCAAGTCGTTCTCGTTCGTCATCACCGAGGGAGTTCTCAAGGACGCGCCCTGCACGCCGGCCGAGATGCTGGCGCAGATCGGTCACCTCCGGGAGGTGGCGGCCGGCTACGGGAACGTCAGTCTGGCCGTCATTCCCGACGGCGCGCCGATGACCATCCCGGCGCTGCACGGATTCACCCTTTTCGACGAGGAGATGGTCATCGTCGACATCTACAACACCGGGCTCATCTCCCGGGGCCGGCGGGACGTCGCGATCTACCACCAGGTCTTCGGGCTGAACCTCGACCGTGCCGTGCCGATCGGGCCCGTCCTCGACAAATACCAGGCGCTGTACATCGAGGCCCTGACCGGCACCCGGGACACCTGACCGTGGGATCGTGCGGTGCGGGCTCGCCCGTGATACGAGAAGACGGTGGCGCGGATCGGGTGGTGAAACCAGGGTGATCGTGGAGTTTCGGGCCGAGCTGTGGGTGTGGGACGCCCGGCCGGACGAGGGGTGGACCTTCGTCACGCTGCCGGAGGACGAGTCGGAGGAGATCCGGGAGATGACCGGCGGGCTGGGGCGGCGCGGGTTCGGCGCGGTGCGGGTCGAGGCGCGCATCGGGGCGACGGTCTGGCGGACGTCGATCTTTCCGGACGCGAAGAGCGGGTGTTACGTGCTGCCGGTGAAGAAGGCCGTGCGGAAGGCGCAGAAGGTCGAGGCGGGCGACGCGGCCGACGTGACGGTCGAGGTGCTGTGAACGGCATCGGGATCGCCGAGCGGCACTACCGGGACGAGATCGCGCCGGCGCTCAAGGACCGGCGGCACGCGGCGGCGCTTCTCGGCCCCGGGTCCGAGGTTCTCGGGTACGACGACGAGGTGTCCCCCGATCACGACTTCGGGAAGCGGGTCCAGATCTTCTATCCGGACCGCGACACGGTCGGGCAGTTCTTCGCGGCGCACCTCGGATTCGATCCCGGCGCCGCCCTGGGAACCGCGGACTGGCTGCTCACTCCGACCCAGATCCTCGCGAGTCTGACCCGCGGCGCGGTTTTCCACGACCCCGACGGCCACCTGGCGAGCTATCGGGAAAAGCTCGCCTGGTACCCGGACGACGTCTGGCGCTACGCCCTGGCCGCCGGCTGGCTCCGGGTCGGGCAGGAGGAGGCGTTCGTCGGGCGCACCGGCGCGACCGGCGACGACCTCGGCTCGCGCATCCTGACCGCGCGCCTCGTACGCGAGCTGATGCGGCTGGCCTTCCTGGTGGAACGCCGCTGGGCGCCGTACGGGAAGTGGTTCGGCCGGGCCTTCGGCGAGCTGGCGGTGGCCGCCGACCTGAAGCCCCGGTTGGAGGGCGCGCTCGCCGCGCCGAACTGGCGCGAACGCGAGCGGCTGATCACCGAGGCGGCCTCCGGCCTCGCCGAGAGGACCAACGCTCTGCTGCTCGGCGATCCGGTCGACCCGGCTCCCCGGCAGTTCTACGAGCGCGACATCCGGGTGATCGGCGCCGACCGGTTCACCGTCGCGCTGGCCCGGGAGATCACCGATCCGCTGCTGCACGGCCTGATCGACCGGCTCGGGCTGCGCCACGGGCACATCCCGCGGCTGCCGGGCACGATCGACCAGGCCGTCGATTCCACCGATGTCCTGTCCAGCCCGGAGCGGTTCCGGGCGGCGGCGCCCCTACTGGGAATAGATCTCCACCTCGTAGGCCGAGAAGCCGTATGAGGTGCCGCGCGTGAGGCAGTACAGGCGTACGTAACGGGCCGAGGTCGCCGGGAAGGCGACCGTCTCCCGGCCGCCGTGCCCCGAGGGCACCGCGGCGGCGGTGGTCCAGGTGGTGCCGTCGGCCGAGGTTTCGATCCGGTACGAGGACGCGTACGCGGCCTCCCATCGCACCGATACCCGCGCTACCGGACGGGCCGAGCCGAGGTCGACGCGCAGCCACTGGTTGTCGTCCCACGAGCTGGCCCAGCGGCTGTTGAGGTTGCCGTCGACCGCGTTGCCGGCCGGGTTGCCGGACTGGGTGCTGGACGCGGTGACGGTCTTGCCGAGCGCCAGGTTGGACACGTCGTCGCCGCGCTTGGCCGGGAACGAGACGACCTGCTGGTACGTGGGCCGGTTCTGCCATCCGATCAGGTCGTGCTCGATGCCGCCGAGCGGGGACTGCAGGATCGCGTCGGCGCACCACTGGTCGCCGGCCGGGCAGTTGGCGTCGCCCGGGTAGGTGGTCGACGCGGGTTCGGCCAGCGCGGCCGACAGGCTGGTCAGCAGGGCGCCGCGGCAGGCCGGGACCGTGCCGCAGTAGGTGTGCGACCAGCCGGGAACCGTGTCGCCCATGGTCGCGCGCAGGTCCTTGTCGACGTAGCCCCACCAGCCGTACTGGAACGACGACCCCTTGTGGGCCTGGGATTCGTTGGCCGAGCTGGGCAGATCGGAGACCGGCCCGGTCTGGCCGCCGGACGGCGATTCGTTGATCTGCAGGGCGTCGACCAGCGCGCCGAACAGGTCGTCGCCGAGTCCGGAGCCGAACTGGGCCTGCACCAGCCTGGGCCACCAGGCGTCGAAGATCCGGATCGCGTCGGCGTCCTGGTAGACCTTGCTCCCGGCCGAGGTCTCGGCGCGCCTGGCACCGTTCTGCAGCCAGGTGCGGAGTTTGGCCAGGGCGGCCGCCTGCAACGGGTCGGTGACCGTGGCGCTGTCGATGACCCGGAGCAGGTCGGGCAGCACCTCCTGGCCGCGCAGGTCGGTCAGGCCCGCGTTCTCGACGACCTTGAGCAGCGACGCCCGGTCGTACTTGGTGCCGGCGGCGACGCCGGCCTTGAGCGGCTTGTCGAGCAGGTCGACGCGCTGGACCGGGCCCCAGCTGAAGTTGCCGTCGGCGGCCGAGAATCCGTTGGCCTGCTTGTTGTTCCAGCTGACGAAGTAGTCCTGGTCGACCGCCTGGGGATGGGCGGAGGCGGGCTCGTCGAGAGCCGTGTTCGTCGCCGGGTTCCAGCCGCTCCACTCGTTGGCCGCGTCGCCCCACGTGGGCAAGTTGGGGTCGGCGGTGGCCGGGCGCACCGGTTCGGCGCCGGAGGTGAAGTACGCCGAGTCGGCCGAGTTCACGTAGAACCAGTTGAAGGCGAACGAGATCCGCGCGGCCGAGTTGGTGAAGGCGGCCGGCGTGCCCATCTCCGAGGGGTCGTTGAACATCTGGAAGCCGATCGCCGATTCGGCCTCGTGGCGGTAGGTGGAGCGGAGGCTGGTGAACGCGACCGGCACCCCGCCGACCGTGCCGCGCCACTGGACCAGGCCGTAGTTGGTGCGTTCGACGGTCAGGCGGTAGGACCCGGCGGCGGTGGAGTCGGCCGTGGTCGGCTTCCACGAGTCGGTCTGGGTCAGGTTCTCCATCGCCAGGCACTGGCCGTGGAACAGGTAGTGGGTCGCGGCGGTGGTGGGTGCGCTGCCGTCGGTGGTGCACAGGCGTACGGCGTACGTGTCGGTGATGTCCTGGGTCGCCGAGGTGGCGCTCCAGGCGTAGTCCTGCCCGCGGCCGATCAGCGTGTAGAGGTTGAGGCCGCTGAACGCGATGCCGCGGCTGCTGATGCCGGGCCCCTGCAGCTCCTGGATCATCAACAGTTGCGGGGCGAAGTAGCCGGTCTGCGGGCCGAAGACGGCGACCGGGTGCCCGGTGGCCGAGTGGGCGGCCGAGACGACGGCCGCGTTGGACATGCCCCGGTGGGCGCTGTCGATCGTGAGGCTGCCCAACGAGATCTTGCTGGTGCCCGAAGCCCCCGAGGCCGCCGAACCGGTCTGGTCGAACACGATCGGCTGCGGTGCGGTGGAACCCGCGTCGGGCATCGCGACGCCGGAGGCCGACGGGTTGGACGCCGCGTACGGGAAGCTCTGCCCGCTGTGAAGCGTGACCGTCGCGGAGGGGTCGTTCTGCTCCCGGAACTGTTGCCAGACCTGGTCGCCGATCGTGGCGCCGTATTTCGCGCGCGCCGCGACGCGGACCAGCGCCGACTGCATCTCGGTGCCGCCGCCCCCGCCGAACAGGCCGCCGATGACCCCGGCGATCGCGATGAGGTCGGTCATGGTGAAGTTCTGCGGGCCGCCGGCGTTGGTGACCGCGTCGAGGTGGCCGGTCAGCACGTATTCGCCCGGGCAGTCGCGCCCCGCCATGCAGTCGGCGATGTACTTGTTGATGCCGGCGATGTAGCTCTGCACGTCGTCGTAGAGCTGGGCGCCGCGCGTGCCGTCGGTCCGCAGCGCGTCGATCTGGGCCTGGAGGTCGGCCTCGGTGTAGGGCGAGTTGCGCCAGACGCTCTGTTCGAGCTCGCGGTTGCCGGCCGCCCCGCCGGCGAACGACGTCAGCTGGCCGCGCGCGACGTGGCGCATCAGGTCCATCAGGAAGAGGCGGTCCTGGGCCCCGGCGTAACCGGCGCCGAACATCGTCCCGGCCCGGGTGGTGCCGGTGACGTGCGGGATGCCGAGCTTCTTGTCGCGCACGATCGTCACGTCGGCGCGGGGCGTGGCCGTGCTGGCCACGTCGGAGGCGGCCACCCCGTACGAGCTGTCGTTGAAGAACGAGTTGATCTGCTGCGGGGTCAGGCCGGTGTAGTTGTAGGCCAGGTTCGCGTACGGGGCGAGCTGGTCGTCGGAGTGCGCGGGCTTCGTGCCGAGGGCCTTCGACGCGAGGATGTCGACGAGCGTGGCGTTGCCGTTCTGGCCGGGCGGCAGGATGTCGGAGCACTCACCGAGGCAGTAGTCGTTGCCCGCGAACGCGGCCTGGGCGGGGGCGGCCTGGAACGGAACCACCGCGAACGATGTCACCACGATGGCGGTCAGGAAGGTGCTGAGGCGTCGGCGCATGGGGAACCCTCCAGGGAACGCTCAAACGCGAAAAGATTTCATAGATGTTAAAACGTCGATGTCTTCGAGCGCCAGATTTCCGGCCGGAACTGCTCATGCGCACCCCGCCGGCCACCGAACCGGGCGCGCGCCCCGACGGCACGACCGTCAGCCGCCCCGCCCACCCCGAGGTGGTCCAGCGGCATCCGGACCGCGGATCCTCCGCGAGAAGTGAAAAGTGGTGGCGGTCACGAAAGTTTGCTACGCGAAACATCGGTGGTGCCCCGGGAGTTCGCACCGGCATGACGACAGTGGGATTCATCGGAAGCGGCAACATCGGTGGCACCGTGGCCAAGCTGGCGGCCGACGCCGGCTACGACGTGGTGCTGAGCAACTCGCGCGGGCCGGAGACGCTGGCCGCTCTGGTCGCGTCGCTCGGCTCCAAGGTCCGGGCCGCGACGGCGGCCGAGGCGGCCGCGGCCGGTGACATCGTGGTGGTCAGCGTGCCGTTCAAGGCGTTCCGGGACCTGCCGGTGGCCGAACTGGCGGGCAAGGTCGTGCTCGACACCAACAACTACTACCCGCAGCGCGACGGGCAGTTCGCGGAGATCGACGAGGGCAAGCGGACCAGCGCGTCGCTGGAGCAGGAACTGCTGGCCGGCGCCCAGGTCGTCAAGGTCTTCAACAACATCTTCTTCAAGCACCTGGCCTCGCTGGCCCGCCCGGCCGGCAGCGCCGACCGTTCGGCCCTGCCGATCGCCGGCGACGACCCGGCGGCGCTGCTCGCGGCCACCGAGTTCCTCGACCGGATCGGCTACGACGCGGTCGAGGCCGGGACGCTCGCCGACAGCTGGCGGTTCCAGCCCGACACCCCGGTCTACGGCGCGCCCTACGGCTCGTTCGAGGACCCGGCCGGCACGCCCGCCGGCTCGGCGACCATCCGGAAGGCCCTCGCGGCCGCGACACGCTGATCAGTCGGTGGTGAAGTCGCGGCGCAGCAGGAGCGCCGCGACCGCCAGCGTCCCGAGCGCCCACACCAGGAACACCTCCACGCCGTACGGGTTGCCGCCGGCCGCGTCGAGGTAGGACGAGATCGGCAGCGGCCACTTCATCTGGCCCAGCAGTCCCTCGACCACCACGAACCACACCGCGAAGCCGTACAGCAGCCAGGACGCCCGGCGCACCACCGCCGCCGCGGCGGCCCCGAAGACCGCCATGACCGGGACGACGGTGAGCGTGTGCCGGTAGACCGTGCCGTTGCCGTCGCGCAGCAGCGCCGTGATGCCGGTGACCGCGGTGAACACCCAGGCGATGAGCACCGTCGTGATGACCTGGGCGAGCAGCACCCGCAGCCGCTTCGGCTGGGCCAGATAGAGCAGCGCGGCCGTCCGGTGCTGGAAGTGGCGGGCCACGGTGAAGACCGCGATGCCGAAGGCGCCGATGCCGGCGAACAGCGCCCAGCCGTACGGGTTCAGCACCCCGAACGACGCCGCCAGCGCCCCGAACAGCGCGATCGAGATCCAGCTCGACCGGATCGTCACCGTCCGGTACAGCTCGGCGCGGATCAGGGCGGTCACCGGGCCACCGCCAGGTCGAGGAAGACCAGTTCGAGGTTCGGCGCGTCGGGGATCAGCTCGTAGACCGGGACGCCCGCGGCGAACGCGGCCTCGCCCGCTTCATCGGCCGACAACCCGTCGACGACCAGAAACCGGTCATCGACCGCGACGGAGGCGCCGGCCGCCTCGAACACCTTGAACAGCCGTTCCGGGTCGCGCCCGCGCACCCGCAGGCGCTGTCCCGTCCCGTACAGCTCGGAAAGCGGCGCCGCGAGGCGCACCCGGCCGTCAGCGACGATGACCACATCGTCGATGAGCTGGGCGAGTTCGGCCAGCAGGTGGCTGGAGACCAGCACGGTGCCGCCCGCGCCCGCGTGCTCGCGCAGCAGCCGCCGCAGCCAGGCGATGCCCTCCGGGTCGAGGCCGTTGCCCGGCTCGTCGAGAATCAGGATCGGCGGCTCGCCCAGCAGCGCGGTCGCCACCGCGAGACGCTGGCGCATCCCGAGCGAGTAGTCACCGGTGCGGCGATGCCCGTCGTCGGCCAGCCCGACCTGCTCGAGCAGCACGTCGACCCGGGCCCGGCCCGCGCCGGCCAGCATCGCCTGGGCGATCAGATGCGCCCGGCCGCTCTGCCCCGGATGGCTGATGCCCTGCTCCAGGACCGCCCCGACCCGTCGGACCGGCCGGTCGAGCTCGGCGTACGGCCGCCCGTCGAGCAACGCCTCGCCGGAGCTCGGCCGGGTCAGGCCGAGCAGCATCCGCAGCGTGGTCGTCTTGCCGGAGCCGTTGAGGCCGAGGAAACCGGTGACCCGGCCCGGACGGGCGGTCAGCGTCAGGCCTTCGACCGCGCGGACCTTCCCATAGACCTTGGTGAGCTCGATGGTCTCGATCATCGCGCGCCACTATCCCACGTTAGAGTCGTCGGGTGCTTCTGGGCCGCCGACGCGAGTGTGACCAGCTGGAAATGCTCCTCGACGAGGTCCGGGGCGGCACCAGCCGGGCGCTGGTGCTGCGCGGCGAGCCCGGGGCCGGCAAGACCGCGCTGCTCGACCACGCCTCGTCGGCCGCGGCCGGCTTCCGCACGCTGCGGGCGGCCGGCGTGGAACCGGAGACCGAACTCGCCTACGCCGGGCTCCAGCAGCTCTGCGCGCCGCTGCTGGAACACACCGGCCGCCTGCCCGCACCGCAGCGCACGGCCGTCGAGGTCGCGTTCGGCCTGGCCGCCGGCGAGCCGCCGGACGCCCTGCTGATCGGCCTGGGCCTGCTCGGGCTGCTCGGCGAGGCGGCCCGCGAGCGCCCGCTGCTGGTGCTCGTCGACGACCTGCAGTGGTTCGACGTGATGTCGCAGGTCATCGTGCTCTTCGCGGCCCGCCGCCTGGGCCGCGAGTCGGTGGCGCTGATCCTGGCCGGCCGCCCCGGCGACGAACTGCCCGGCCTCCCGGAACTGCCGGTCGAGGGCCTGCCCGACGCCGCCGCCCGCGAACTGCTGGCCACCGTGCTCACCGGCCCGGTCGACGACCGGGTCCGCGACCGCATCCTGGCCGAGACCCGGGGCAACCCGCTCGCCCTGCTGGAACTCCCGCACGGCCTCGACGCGGCCGAACTCTCGTTCGGTCTGGGCGTGCCGCCGGCCGGCGCGCCGGTCGGCAACCGGGTCGCCGCCGCCTTCCGGCGCCGCATCGACGAACTGCCGCCGGACACGCGGACCCTGCTGGCGGCGGCCGCGGTCGAGCCCACCGGCGATCCCACGTTGCTCTGGCAGGCCCTCGCCCGGCTGGCGGTCGCCGGCTCGGCGGCCGCGCCGGCCGAGGCGGCGGGCCTGATCGACATCGGCTCCCGGGTCCGGTTCCGGCACCCTCTCGTACGCTCGGAGGCCTGGCGCGCCGTCCCGCTCCCCCGCCTCCGCGCGATCCACCAGGCCCTGGCCGAAGTCACCGACCCGCTCGCGGCGGCCGACCGCCGGGCCTGGCACCGGGCCCACGCGACCAGCGGCCCCGACGAGGAGGTCGCGGCCGAACTGGAACGGGCGGCGTCGGCGGCCCTCGCCCGGGGCGGCCGGGCCGCGGCGGCGGTCTTCCTGGAGCGGGCGACCGAGCTGAGCCCCGACCCGGCCCGGCACGCGGCCCGTGCGCTGGCGGCCGCCCAGGCCCGGGCCGCGGCGGGCCAGCTCGCCCAGGTCCCGTCCCTGCTCGACGCGGCCGAACTGGGGCCGCTCGACGCCCTCGCCCGGGCGTCGGTGGCCCGCCTGCGCGCCCGGCTGGCGCCGACGGCCGCCCGGTCGGTCCCGCTCCTGGTCGAAGCGGCCCGGGAGCTGGCGCCGCTCGATCCGGAGGCGGCGCGCGAGGCCGCGCTGGACGCGATCGCCGCCGGGCTGGAGGCCGGGCGCCGGGGCGGCGACGAGCTGCGGGCGGCCGCCCAGGCGGCCCGCGAACTGTCATCACCCGACCCGCTGCTCGACGCGCTCGTCGCGCGGGTGCTCGACGGGCGCGCCTCGTTCCGGGCGGCCCTCGACGGGCTGCCCCCGGGGCGGGCGCTGCAGCGGCTGCCGCTCGCCGTCGCGGCCGCCCTCGACGCGGGCGACGACGAGGCCTGGCACCGCGTCACCGGCCAGGCGCTCGCGCACGCCCGGGAGACCGGGGCGGTCGGGCTGCTGCCGACCGCCCTCGCCCACCGGGCGGTCGCGCTGCTCGTCGCCGGTGAGACGGCCGAGGCGCGGGCGCTCGCCGAAGCCGCCTCCGCGGCCGGTGGGCCGGCCGCCGCCGCGATGCTGCTGGCCGCCGTCCAGGGGCGGGAGGCCGACGCGATGGCGATGCTCGACGCGGCGGTCAAAGAGGGCGGCGCGACCGGAAGAGGCCGGTTGCTGGGGCACGCCGCGTACGCGAAAGCGCTCCTGGACAACGGCCTGGGCCGGTATCCGTCGGCCGCCGACGCGGCCCGGATGGCCGCGGCCCACGACGACGTCGGATGGTTGCCGGCGGTGCTGAGCGAACTGGTCGAGGCGAGCGCGCGCGGAGGGCTGCCGTGCGAGGCCGACGTGGCCCGGCTGACCGCCTGGGCCGAGGCCGCCGGCACGCCGTGGGCGCTCGGGCGCGCCGCGCTGGCCGCCGCCGTCACCAGCAGCGGAAAAGCGGCCGAGGACGGCTACCGGGAGGCGGTGGACCGGCTCGGGACCGGACGCCTCGGCCTCCCGCTCGCCCGGGCCCGGCTGCTGTACGGCGAGTGGCTGCGCCGCGAGAACCGCCGGGCCGAAGCCCGCACCCTGCTACGCGACGCCCACGAGTCGCTCGACGCGATGGGCGCCGGCGGTTTCGCCCAGCGGGCGCGGCGCGAACTGGCGGCGACCGGCGAAACCGTACGCCGCCGCTCCGACCCGGCCCGCTGGGACCTGACCGCCCAGGAGGAGCAGATCGCCCGCCTGGCCGCCGCCGGCCACACCAACCCCGAGATCGGCGCCGAACTGTTCCTGAGCCCCCGGACCGTCGAATGGCACCTGCGCAAGGTCTTCGGCAAGCTGGGCGTCACCAGCCGCCGCGAGCTGCGCGGCCTCTGATCCCTTTTAACCGGGCTGCAACCGGCCGGCCCTCAACCGCGGGCCCCTCGGTGCCGACACGGAAGGAGCATCTCCGCTTCCAGCCCAGAGGGATTTGATGACCACCGACACCGCACTACCGCCCCCCGCGGCGGCGACCCAGGACCGGACCGACCAGCCCGCGCCGAAAACCGCCGACTCCGGGAAGTGGCTGTCGCTGGTCGTCCTGGCGATGGCCCAGCTGATGGTCGTGCTCGACGCCACCATCGTGAACATCGCGCTGCCCACCGCCCAGCGCGACCTCGGCTTCTCCGACTCCGGCCGGCAGTGGGTGGTCACCGGCTACGCGCTGGCGTTCGGCTCGCTGCTGCTGCTCGGCGGTCGGCTGTCCGACTTCATCGGCCGCAAGCGCATGTTCCTGATCGGCCTGATCGGGTTCGCGGTCGCGTCGGCGCTCGGCGGGTTCGCGCCCAACCTCGAGATGCTCATCGTCGCCCGCGCGCTGCAGGGCGCGTTCGGTGCGGCGCTGGCCCCGGCCGCGCTGTCGCTGCTGTCGACCACGTTCACGACCCCGCGCGACCGGGCCAAGGCGTTCGGTGTCTTCGGCGCCATCTCGGGCGCCGGCGGCGCGGTCGGCCTGCTGCTCGGCGGCGTGCTCACCGAGTACGCCTCGTGGCGCTGGTGCCTCTACGTCAACCTGATCATCGCGGCGGTCGCGGTGGCCGGCGCGCTCACCCGCCTCAAGGACGACCCGATCACCTCCCGCGCCCGGCTCGACGTGCCCGGCGTCATCACCGCGGTCGGCGGCCTGGTCGGCCTGGTCTACGGCCTCGGCAAGGTCGAGACCGACGGCTGGGGCTCGGCCGCCGCCCTGGTTCCGATGATCCTGGGCGCCGTCGTGCTGGTCGCGTTCGTGCTGATCGAGACGCGCGTCGCCAACCCGCTGCTGCCGCTGCGCGTCGTGCTCGACCGCAACCGCGGCGGTGCCTACGCGGCGATCGGCATCTCCGGCGCGGGCATGTTCGGCATCTTCCTGTTCCTGACCTACTACCTGGTCAACGTCCAGCACTTCACCCCGATCCGGACCGGCGTCGGCTTCCTGCCCCTGCTCGCGGCGATCATGCTGTCGGCGACCACGGCCGGCTCGATCCTGGTGCCGCGGGTCGGCCCGCGCCCGCTCGTCCCGGTCGGCGCGCTGGTCGCGGCCGGCGGCATGGCCTACCTGACCCGGCTCGACCTGCACTCCACGTACGCCGGCGGCGTCCTCCCCGGCCTGATCGTCATCGGCCTGGGCCTGGGCCTGGTCTTCGCCCCGGTCCAGAACGCCGCCACCAGCGGCGTCGAGCACCGCGACGCGGGCGTCGCCTCGGCGATGATCAACACGGTGCAGCAGATCGGCGGGTCGATCGGCACGGCGCTGCTGAGCTCGTTCGCGGCTTCGGCCGGGGAGAACTACGCGCACAGCCACAAGCCGACGGCTTCGCTGGCGGTTGAGGCGGCGTTGCACAGCTATCACACGGTGTTCTGGTGGTCGGTCGGGTTCTTCCTGCTGGCCTCGCTGATCGGTGCTGTCGTGTTCCGGAGCGGGCCGTTGGCTGTCGATCCGGATGCGCCGAAGGCCATGGCTCACTGACGCTGTTTTTTTCCGATCCCGGTCGCCCCTGTCGGTGGCCGGGATCGTGGCGTTTGTTGCGGTCGGACGGAATTCGGGGCGAGGGTGACCAAGGTCGAGGTGGAGCATCTATTTCGATCTTGGTCACCCTCGCCCCGAATTCCTTGCCTGCTCCAGGTCAGCAGGTTCGGCCTTTCGATCTGGTATTTGCGGGCCAGGAACCGGGCTGGAATTTGCGGTCCCGCTGGGCTCGGTGCGGGGTTGCGGTCAGTTGGTCGCGGTGGGTGGGGTCGGGCGGGCCCGGGTGGGTGCGGGGTTGCGCGGAGTTACTCGCCGCTTGCGCGGGATCGGTTTTCGGGGGTACGGGCGGGGGTCGGCGGTCTACCGGGCCGGGACCTGCTTCAGTCGGGGACAATGACCAGGCGGCGGCCGCATAGGTCAGTGCGGGTCCAGGCCTCGGTGATATGGCTCAGGGGCATCGTGGTGGTCGGGATGGTGAGGGAGCCGGCGCGTAGCCAGTCGACGACCTGTTCGTAGGCGGCGGCCATGGTGGTGGCGGCGTTGCGGGCGGCGCCGTAGACCTCGAGGCCGGAGGTGCGCAGGGCGTCTGCCGTGAGTTTGAGGTCGGGACCGGCGGACTCGCCGATCGGGACCGGGCGGGTGGGCCTGGGCAGCGTGAAAGTGCCGGGGACCAGGGCACGGGTGAGCAGTTCGGTCGGGCGGCCCCACAGGTGGTCGACGACGACGTCGTAGCGGTCGCCGGCGTTCTCGCGGAAGGCCTTTACCAGCTGTTCGTCGTCGACGGCGGTGTTGATGACGGCGTCGGCGGACTGGACGCGCTTACGCTGCGCGTCCTCGCCGCCCGGCTGGGCGTCCAGGCGCCGACGCTGTATTGGCACGTCAAGAACAAGGCCGCGCTCCTCGATGGGCTCGCCGACGCGTTCATGGACGAGGCGATCGCCGCCCTCCCGGCGCCGCCCTCCGAGGGCGACGGCCGGGAGTGGCTGCTCGCCGCCCTCGGCCAGTTGCGGGCGGCGATGCTGCGCCACCGCGACGGCGCCCGCATCGTGTCCGGCGCCCGCTACTCGATGCGCCGCGGCGACTTCTCCGAACGGGCGATGGCCACCCTCGTCGACCACGGCGTCGACCTGCGCCGCGCCCGGCTGCTCGTCCTGGCCGGCGAGCGCTACACCGTCGGATGGATCCTCGAGGAGCAGAGCCCGGCCCCGGCGATCCCGACGTCGACGTCGAGGCGCTGCGGGCCCGCTTCCCGGTGGTGACCCGCGGGATTGTCGAATACTTCACCGCCGGCTGCACCGCTGACGACCTCTACCGCGACATCGCCCGCCTCGTCCCGCGCCTGCCGGACGAGACGCCGTAGCACTCGCCGGGGTTGTCATTCGCCGCGCGACGCGGCATCACGCCGGAGCTCGTCGAACGCGAGGCCGTCCGCCGCGGCGAACCGGGACCGGAGCGATGAACGCGCTGCTCGACGAGCCCGCTGCCCGCGCAACAGCCCGCACGCCCGTCACCGCCGCCCGGCCGGGCGCCCCGGTGGCCGGCGACTCGCGGTCCTGCCGGGCCAGCGCACTGTCCGAAGAGGAACGTTTCGATCGCGAGCCGGCTCCGCCCCCATCGGCGAAGCCGCGGTGGACACGCGCTGTTCGTGCGCGCGGTCCGGGCCACCATCGATCCGGCCCTGCGCGGCGGCACGGTCAACCCCGCCGAGGCTCAAGCGATGCTGACCGGAGCGGTTGAGCCTGCCGGACCCACGCCCACGACCGGCTCACCGCAATCGGCGTGCCGCCCCGGCCCCGCGCCCGGCCTTGGGCGGCCTCCGGGCTAGTAGTCTGCGCGCATGTCAGATCTGGGACCGGTGGCCTGGCCGCCTGCGCCGATCAGGACCGAGCGGCTCGTGCTCCGGGGGTCCGAGGGGCGGGACCGGGCGGCGTTCGTCGAGCTGCTGGCCTCGCCGGAGGTGCACATCTACCTCGGCGGTCCCCGCCCGCGGGACGAGCTCGAGCGTGAAGTGCCCGAGGTGCCGGAACCGTGGCCCGGGAGTTTCGTCGTTGAGCTCGACGGGGCGATGATCGGCCAGATTCTGCTCCGGCGGCCGGCCCGGCACCGGCCGGCCGCCGTGGGGAAGGTCGATCTCGGCTATCTTTTCCTGCCGCGGGCGTGGGGCTGCGGGTACGCCACCGAGGCGTGCGCGGCCGCGCTCGACTGGTTCGACGGCGTGCTTCCCGGCGAGCCGGTGGTGCTCGCCACCCAGACCGCCAACGCCGGCTCGATGCGGCTCGCGGCGAAGCTCGGGTTCGCCGAGGTCGAGCGGTTCCACGCCTGGGACGCCGACCAGTGGCTCGGGATGCGGCCGCCGGTCACGCCGTCCGCCTGAGGGCGGAGCCGCAGTGGTGCAGCGCCTCGTAGATGCGGTCGCGGAGGTTGTTGGCGACCGGCACGGGGATCGAGCCGTTCAGGTCGCGCAGCACCACCCGCAGCAGCACGTTGACTTCGCCGGGCCGGATGGCCAGGCGTTCGCGGGCCGCGGCCGGTAGGGCCGACGCCGGGGTCGTCGACCGGACGGACACCTCCTCGACCAGGTGGGAGTCCTCGCCGAGGGCGTCGCGGACCCGGTCGCCCAGGTCCTCCGGGGTGGTGGCGGCCGGGACGGCGATCGAGACGTCGCGGCGGGCCGGCGGATGGGCCGAGACCGGGCGGTAGGGCGACAGGTCGAGCATCTGCGCGGCCACCCGCGGGTCGGTGGAGCGGAGCAGGCGGATGTCGGGGATGCCCTTGCGGAGCATGACCAGGCGGTCCAGGCCCAGCCCCAGTGCCAGGCCGGAGACGTTCGGCGGCAGGCCCGCGGCCTCGAGCACCGGGCGGGCGGCGTGGCCGCCTTCGCCGATCTCGACCCGGTCGCCGCCGACGTGGGCTTCGAGTTCCAGGCCGCCGGTGGTGTAGGGGTGGGAGGCCGGGTTGGCGCGCCACTCGACGCCGGGAAGGGCCGCCTCGACGGCGGTGGCGATCCAGGCGCGGAGGTCTTCGCGGGCCGGGGACAGCAGCCAGAGGTCGAGCTGGTGGGGTGTTCCGGTGTGGAGGCGGTCGATGACGTCACGGCGGTAGACCAGGCCGGGGCAGGCGATCAGCGCCGAGTGGCGCCCCTCCGCGGCCAGCCGGCGCAGGACCGGTGGGATCAGGGCCGAGGTCTGGGAGCGGAGCATCCTGGTGTCGGACACGTAGCGGGTGTAGCGGCTGTCGCGGGTGCGGGCGGCGGCGGAGTAGCCCAGATGGTCGTAGTTGTCGGCCACGTCGACTATCCGGGTGCCGCGGTCCAGCACCAGGCCGGCCGGGTGGCGGGCGGTGAGCGCGGCGAGGATCTGCGCGGTCATCTCCTGCAGGGCGTGCGGGCCCGCGTACGGGTCGGTCAGATCGCGCAGCGCGAGGTCCCCGGTGAGGGTGCGGGAAGGCATGGTTCTGCTCCTGTCCGGACGAAGAAGGAGCCGACTCCGGACGGGAAAGAAAAATGGCCGCCCGAAGGCGGCCGTGGAAAAGCCGGCCCCCTACGAGGGGCCGGTGAAGGTGGCGGCGAGGCCGGTCATGGCTCCAGATTGCCACACCGTGAGGCAAACGAGCATCCCGGTTAATGTGCGCGTCACTTGGCGGACGGCCACCCTTCCTACGATCCGGGATGGAGACACAACCGGGGGTAGTCATCGAGTTCTGGTGGAGCGTGGCGCTCGCGACGCTCGGCGTCGTGGTGCCGGGGATCGCGGCGCTCTACGAGTTCGTGGTCAAGGGGCGCAAGCGGATCGGCTACCGCGTCCAGATGGACACCACGGCGACCGACGTGGCCGAGACCGCCGAGCCGGGTGCGCTGGCCGAGCTGCGGCGCGACGGGGTGAAGCTGACCGATCCGACGCTGGTGCTGCTGCGGATCGAGAACAACGGCGCCACCCACATCGACACGCAGGACTACGCGGTGCCGGACAACGATCCGGTCGGCATCCGCGTCCGGTTCCCGGGGCGCCGCGTCGTCGGCATGGTGGTGACCGAACTCAGCCAGGACTACCTGCGCCCGAGCTTCTCCCCCGGCAACGGCCTGGCCGGCCGGGACGACGTCATCGAGCTGCCGCGGGTGCCGCTGAACCGGGGCTCGCACTACAAGGTCCTGGCCGCGCTCGATCAGGCCGCCGGCTTCACCCACAAGAACGGCGAGGAGTACCCCGAGCCGGTGGTCTCCGGCGGCATCAAGGGCGGCGTCGGCGGGGGCGGCATCCAGCGGACGCGCAACCGCATCGGTACGCCGAAACGGGTCATCGCGCTGATCGTGTTCCTGGTCGTGCTCGTCGTGGCCCAGCTGGGCGTGTTCCTGCGCAGCAGCGGCGCCGGCCTGATCGACTGCGCCGCCGGCCGGCTGAACGTGGTCGGGTCGACCGCGTTCGAGCCGATCGTGCGCGAGGCCGCGAAGTCCTACCAGCGGCAGTGCCCGGACGCGTCGATCAGCTTCGACATGCGAGGCAGCGGCGAGGGCCTGCAGTCGCTCGACGTGTCCAGGGACGCCGGCACGCTCGCCTTCTCGGACGGCGAGAAACCGGACGGGCTGCCTTCGCTGCTCCCCCGGCCGCTCGCGTTCTTCCTGTTCACGCTGATCATCAACGACGACGCGGGCGTGCAGGACCTGACCCTCGACCAGATCCACCGGATCTATCAGGGGCAGGTGACGAACTGGTCCGACCTTGGCGGCAACGACCAGCCGGTGCGGTTGATCAGCCGGAATCCCGGTTCGGGGACGCGGGCCGCTTTCCAGCGGCGGGTGCTCGGGGGCGTACGGGAACCCGGCAGCAACTCGGACGACTGCCGCAACCGCGATCCTGGCTCGCCGCTCGGCGTGGTGCGCTGTGCGCGCGACTCGACCGACGACGTGCTGCGCGCGGTCGCCGCGACGCCGGGGGCCATCGGCTACAGCGAGCTGGGCGCGGCGGCCGGCCAGAAGGGCGTGGTGCCGGTGCGGATCGGCGGCCACCCGGCGACGGTGGCCGACGCCGATCACGGGACCTATCCGTTCTGGGAGACCGAGTACGGCTACACGTACGGCGAGCCGGACGCGTCCTCGCTGGCCGCGAGCTTCCTGCGCTACCTGACCAACCAGGTCGGGGCCGACATCATCCGCTCGCACGGCGACCGGCCGTGCGGTGATCTCGCCAACCCGCAGCTCTGCCATCCGTCCTAGTACTCTTCGCGCGTGCCCTCGAAGACCCGGCTGGCCTGGCTGGACGCTCTCCGGGCGATCGCGGCCCTGCTGGTGGTCTATGCCCATCTGAGCCACTACCTGCTGCGGTCGGTGCGCGGGGTGTCGGCCGAGTGGCTGAACGCCGGGCCGGCCGGGGTGATGCTGTTCTTCCTGGTCAGCGGATACATCATTCCGGCCTCGCTGGAGCGGCACGGCGATCTGCGGCGGTTCTGGGCCGGGCGGTTCCGGCGGTTGTTCCCGCTCTACACGGTGGTCGCGCTGCTGGTGGTGGCGCTCGGGGTCGCCGGGGTGGTGCCGCTCGACCCGCTGCTCGCCGCCCACCCGGGCCCGGCGGCGGTCGCGCACGCCACGATGCTGCCGTTCCTGCTCGGCGGCCCGCTGGTCACGCCGGTGTTCTGGACGCTGAGCTTCGAGATGGTGTTCTATCTGCTGGTGGCGGCGCTGTTCGCCGTACGGCTGCATCGCGGAAGCGGCATCGCCGCGCTGGTGCTGGCGGTCGCCGCCGTGGTGACCGCTCCCCTGACCCCGCGTCTTCTCGGTGTCTCGCCGGTCGTGGTGGCCGTGCTCCTGGTCCTCGGCCTCGCCGCCGTGGTCTCCGGCCGCCGGCTCGCGGTCGTGCCGGCCGCGGTCGGGCTCGGTGTCCTGGCCCTGACGCTGGTCGTTCTCAATCAGGATCCGGCCCACGTCTGGGACGGTGTCCTGATCCTGGCGGTCATGTTCACCGGAACCACCGTCTACCGGGCCGACCACGGGCAGGCCGGGTGGTGGCAGGCCGGTCTCGCCGGTGCCGTGGTCGCCGGCGCCCTCCTGATCAACTGGTTCGCCGAGCTCACGTCCCTCCACGCCCTCATCCCGCGGTACTGCGTCCGGTCGGTGCTCACCCTGACCGTCTTCGCGGGCGCGTTCGCTCTGGCCATGGCCTTGCGGCGGCGGCCGGTCCCGCACTGGCTGGCCGGGCTCGGGAGGATCAGCTACTCGCTCTACCTGGTGCACTACACGCTGATCCTGGTGCTCGCGCCGGTGCTGACCTGGCTCGGCGTGCACCTGCACGGCGTGGCCGAACTGCCCGCGGTCGCCGGCTACCTAGCGCTGCTCACCGGGCTTTCATGGCTCACCCACCGGTACGTCGAGCTACCGTTCTCCACCCGCCTTCCCACCCAGGGTTGGTACCGGAGAAGGGCCGCCGAGCCGACTCTCGAAGCATGACCTCGAGCACCCTCACCGACATCGTCATCGGCCTCCTCGTGATCGCCTACAGCAGCTCCCGGCAGCTCCGGTGGCGCCCGGTCGACCTCGGCCGGATGCTCAAGCTGCCGCTCATCCTCGGCGTCCTCGGCGTCGTCTCCCTGGCCCGCGAGACCACCGGCGTCAAGCCGGTCGACGCGGCCATCCTCGGCCTGTCGGCGCTGCTCGCGGTGATCTCCGGAACGATGATGGGCCGGATCGCCGTGTTCCGGCCGTCGCCCGCCGACCCGCGCCTGCTGGAGAGCCGCACCGGCTGGGCCGGCATCGCGATCTGGTTCGGCCTCATCGTGATCCGCGTGGCCCTCGACGTGGCCGGACACCACTTCGGCTCCGAACTCGCCGTGAGCACCGGCACCATCCTGCTGATCCTGGCCGTCAACCGGGTGACCAGCGCCCTGGTCGTCTCGGCGCGCCAGCACCGCGGCCGGCCCGTCATGGCCGGAAAATAGGTTCGTGTTCCTCTTCCCGGTCCGGCGGCTGTGGGCGCTCCCGCTCAACGTGCTCGGCATCGTCCTGGTCGGCTACGACCTGGCCCGGCGGTCGCTGGCCGGCGCGCCCGCGGTCGTGGTCGTGGCCGCGTGGGCGGGCTGGGGTCTCTGGCTGGCCGCGGTCGCCCTGCCCGAGCCGTGGATCCGGGCCCGCACCCTCACCTACATCGCGATGATCGTCAGCGGCTCCCTGGCCGGCGCCTACACCGACGTGGTCGGCTATGTGCCCGCCGTCTCCGGTCTGCTGCTGCTGTTCGGCACCCCGGCCGTCTCGCTGCGGCTGGCCTGCGCGGCCGGGGTCGCGTCGGCCGTCCTGGTCGCGGTCGCGGCGGTGGCCTTCCCGTCGCCGGCCAGCACCGTCGTCGGCGTGGCGACCATCCTGCTGATCTGCTCGATGGCCGGCCTGAGCCGCCGCCAGTACCGGGTCTCCGAGTCCCAGTCCCGGGCCCTGCTCGAGGAACGGGTCGCGGTCGAACAGGAACGGGCCCATGTCGCCACGCTCACCGAGCGCTCCCGCATCGCCCGCGACCTGCACGACGTGCTCGCCCACTCCCTCGGCGGCCTGGTCATCCAGCTGGAGGCGGTCGACGCGCTGATCGAGTCGGGCCGGTCCGGCGAGGCGCGCGAGCGGGTGCAGGCGGCCCGCAGACTCGCGGTCTCCGGCCTGCACGACGCCAAGCAGGCGGTCTCCGCCCTGCGCGAACCGGCCGAGCCGCTCTCGGCGGTGGTGGCCGGGCTGGCCGAGACCCACCGGGCGATCGGCGGCCAGGTGGCGGTGCGCGGCGACGCCGACCGGGGCGTGCTGCCGGCGGCCGGGCACACCGCGGTGCGGCGGGCCGTGCAGGAGATGCTGACCAACGCGCGGCGGCACGCTCCGGGCGCGCCGACCACGCTCGATCTGGACTGGGACGACGACATGCTGACGATCACGGCTTCGACGCCGCCGGGCCGTCCTTCCGACGGCCTGCCGCCGGGCGGCGGCCACGGCCTGGAGGGCATGCGGGAACGGGTCACCGAGGCGGGCGGCACGATGACCGTACGCCCGGGGCCGCCGTTCCAGGTCGTCCTGCGCCTGCCCGGGGAGCCGGCCGCATGATCCGGGTGCTGGTCGCCGACGACCAGGCCACCGTACGCGACGGCCTGGTGACCCTGCTCGACCTGGCCGAGGGCGTGACCGTGGTCGGGGCCGCGGCCGACGGGATCGAGGCGGTGGACCTCGCCCTTTCGCTCCGGCCCGACGTGGTGCTGATGGACCTGCGCATGCCCCGCCTCGACGGCACCGGGGCGACCGCGCAGATCATGGCGGCCGCCCCCGCCATCGCCGTCCTCGTGCTGACGACCTACGCCGACGACGAGTCGCTGGCCGGGGCGCTGCGGGCGGGCGCCCGGGGCTACCTGACCAAGGACGCCGGGCGGGCCGAGCTGGCGGCGGCGGTGCGCTCGGTCGCCTCGGGGCAGGCCACGTTCGCGGCCGAGATCGCCGACCGGCTGGTGCGGGGCTTCACCAGCGCGGCCCCGGCGCCCGGTCTGCGGGAACGCTTCCCGGCCCTGACCGCCCGCGAGGCCGACGTGCTGGAGGCGATCACGCTCGGGCACAACAACGCCCGCATCGCGGCCGACCTGTTCCTGAGCGTCGCCACGGTGAAGAGCTACGTCAACTCCATCTTCGCCAAGCTGGGCGCCCGCGACCGCGCCCACGCGGCCGCGATCGCCTCCGGCCGCTCCTAGCTGGTCTTGACGACGCCGCCCGCCGACCAGGTGGACCAGGAGAGGTTCCAGTCGCCGTAGCCGTCCCAGCTGGGCATCGTCGGGCCGCCGGTGTTGGTGTAGACGGCGACGTCGCCGACGTGGGCGAAGCCGAAGTACTGCTGGGCGTCCTTCACCGTCAGGTTGGTGCAGCCGTGTGAGGTGCTGCGCTGGCCGATGTTGCCGCCGTTCCAGCTCGCCGAGTGGATGAACTCGCCCGAGTTCGTGACCCGCACCGACCAGGGCACCTTCTCGTCGTAGCCGGGGCCGGTCATGCGCTGCACCTTGTCCTTCTCCATGACGACCTTGGTGCCGCTGAACGTGGGCGTGCTGGCCTTGCCGAGGGAGACCGGGTAGCTGAACACCTGCCTGCCGTCCGAGGTGACGATCATCTTCTCCTTCTTGCCGTCGATCCGGCTGATGTTGGCGGCGCCGGTCGACATGTCGAGGGTCAGGCTGTTGTCGAACACCATGCCCGTGCCGGCGGGCTGATCCTCCACGGCCAGATCCATGTGGATCTTCGCGTGGGCCGGCCAGTAGGCCTGAGTGCGGTAGTGCGCCTCCAGCGGATAGCCGGAGTAGATCGCCGACCGCTGGAAATACCAGGCGCCCTGGGCCGGGGCCCCGTTGACCGTGACGGTCGTCGCCGCGGCGAACGCCTTCGCGTCGGTGACCTTGCCGCCCACGTACGCGATGATCGGCATGCCGACGCCCCAGGTCGACCCGTCGCCTTCGAGGAGCCGTACGTGCACCCGCTTCGCGGCGGGCGTCGCTTTGGTGGTCGGCGTGACCGACAGGGCCGGCGAGGCGCCCGAGGTCGCCGGCGTGCCGTGCCAGGTCGCGCCGGCGTCGTCCGAGGAATGGCCGCAGCCGGCCGCGAAGGTGAAAGTCAGCCCGAGCACTGCCGCGGCCCGCCAAGAACGAGAACTCCTCATGACTGCGACCATGCCCTGATCCGGGCGAATCCGCCAGCCGACTACATGTGAAGCCGCTCCTTGACGGCGGTGGTGAAGGCGGCCACGGCCTCGGGAACGATCCGGGTGGCCAGGGAGGGCTCGAAGAGCTCGACCTCGATCACCCGCGGCGGCTCGCCCGGGCCGGCGGCGATGTCGATCCGCGCGTAGAGGGGCGTCGCCGCGTCCTCGGCGAACCCGCGGGCGGTGGCGATGCGCCCCGCCGCCTCCAGCACCCGCTCGCCGAGCTCGATCTCGGCGCGGGACGGGTCCGCCCGCGTGATGTCCGCGTGGTAGGCGCCGCCCAGGTAGCCGCCGCCCGGAGCCAGGATCGGTCCCTTGTGGAAGGCGTGCGAGTAGCGCCCGTTGAAGAAGAACAGGCCGTTCTCGCCGCCGGTGACGACCGACTCGGCGGCCGGCTGCACCATGGCCGTCTTTCCGGTGGCGACGATCTCCTCGCCCAGCCGCAGCGCGCCCGGGTCGCCCGGGGCGAACAGTCCGGTGTGGCGGGAGCCGGCCGACACCGACGGCTTCACCACCAGGCGCCGGTCACCCACCCGCTCGATCGCGGCCGCCACGCCGGCGGCGGTGTCGCCGAACTCGGTCGGGATGACCGGCACGCCCTGCTCGGCGAAGTCGGCGAGGTAGCGCTTGTCGATGTTCCAGCGGATCAGGTCGGGCGCGTTCAGGATGCGGGTGCGGGCCGACGCCCCGTCGAGCCAGGTCAGGAACTCCGGCCAGCGCCAGGAGTAGTCCCACGGCGTCCGGATGACCAGCAGGTCGAACGCGGACCAGTCGACGGCCGGGTCGTGCCAGACCGGCGCCTCCACCGACCAGCCCTCGCCCCGCAACGCCCCGGCGAGAACCGGCGTGTCGTGGTCCCGTCCGGCCAGCGCGGCGGCGTCGGTGGTCAGCAGCCCGATCTTGGTCACCGGGGAACGATAGCCGGGCCGGCCTACCACCCGAAGTTCCACCCGTGGGTGGAGCCGATCCCGCGCGTTCCGGCCGAACATCCAGCTCTGCACCGCGGGCCGGCCGCGGCGCAACGCGAAAGGGGTTCACCGTGGCCGCGCTACTCGCTCGGGTCGGGGGGTTCTGCGCCCGGCGCCGGTGGACGGTGCTGGGCGTGTGGGTGCTGGTGCTGGCGGCCGCGATCGGGCTGGCCGGCCAGTTCGCCAAGCCGCTCGGCACCCGGCTGACCGTCTCGGGCCTGCAGTCGACGAAGACGCTCGACGAGGTGCACCGGCTGTTCGGGGGCGGAGACGACAGCGGCAAGGTGGTGTTCGCGGCGCCCGAGGGACAGACGCTGGCGGGCTACCGGCCGGCGGTGGCCGCGCTGGGCACGGCGCTGAAGGCGAAGCCGACGCTGTCACCGGGCGGCCGAATCGGATACTTCACGGTCGCGGCGGCGCCCGGCCCGGCCATCGACCGGGCGCGGACCGCCGGGCTGCGGGTCGAGGAGTCATCCGAGCTGGCCGCCCCACCGGCCGGGAGCAGCACGCCGGTGGCCGGCCTGCTGATCGCGTTCGTGGTCCTGCTGATCACGTTCGGCTCGCTGCGGGCGGCCGGGTTGCCGCTGCTCACCGCGGTGCTCGGGCTCGGGGTGTCGCTGGAGGGCCTGCACGCGCTGACCGCGCTGGTCTCGGTGAACTCGGTCGCGCCGACGCTGGCGATCCTGCTCGGGCTGGCGGTCGGGATCGACTACGCGCTGTTCCTCATCGACCGGCACCGCCGCCAGCTGCGAGCCGACCACGACCTCGGCGTACGCGAATCGATCGCCCTCGCCACCGGGACCGCGGGCACGGCCGTGTTCTTCGCCGCCCTGACCGTGATCATCGCGCTGGCCGGTCTCGCGGTGGCCCGGGTCGGGTTCCTCACCGAGATGGGCCTGGCCGCCGCCGGAGCGGTCCTGGTCGCCATGCTGATGGCGCTGACGCTGACGCCGGCGCTGCTGAGTTTTCTCGGACGGGGCGCGGCCGGGCGCAACTTCCGGCCACGGATGCGGGTCGCGTCGCGCTGGGCCGCGCTCGTCATCCGGCACCGGGCCGTCGCGGTCGTGCTGTCGGTGCTGGTGCTCGGCGTGCTCGCGGTGCCGGTGTTCAGCATGCGGCTCGGACTGCCCGACGACGGTTCCGACCCGGCGCCGGCCACCGACCGCAAGGCGTACGACCTGGTGGCCGAGGGGTTCGGGGCGGGCGCCAACGGCCCGCTGCTCGTGCTCACCCGCGACCGGAACCCGGCACGCATCGCCGCGATGCCGGACGTCGCCGAGGTCATGCCCGGTGGAGTGCGAGAAGGGCAGGCGCTGTTCACGGTCGTACCGGAAAGCGGCCCGGAGTCGGCAGCGACCGCGACCCTGGTCGCCCGGCTGAGGAACGACAAGTCCCTTCTGGTCACCGGGCAGACGGCGGTGGCGATCGACATCTCCGCCCACCTGCGGCAGGCACTGCCGCTCTATCTGGCGCTCGTCGCCGGGTTCGCGTTCCTGCTGCTCATGGTCGTGTTCCGGTCGCTGCTGATCCCGCTCAAGGCGGTGCTCAGCTTCCTGCTCAGCCTGGGCGCGGCGCTCGGGTGCACGGTCGCGATGTTCCAGTGGGGCTGGTTCGGGCTCGCCGACCCGCCGGGGCCGCTGCTCAGCTTCCTGCCGACGATAGTGATCGGCGTGCTGTTCGGGCTGTCCATGGACTACGAGATGTTCCTGGTCTCGGGCATGCACGAGGAGCACCGGCGGGGCTCGGCGGCGCCGGTGGCGGACGGGTTCGGCCGCGGCGCCAAGGTCGTCACCGCGGCCGGGCTCATCATGATCGGGGTCTTCGGCGGCGGCGTCGCGGGGGGCGACCCGGTGGTGCGGCCGATCGCGTTGGCGCTGGCGGCCGGTGTGCTGGTGGACGCGTTCGTGGTGCGGCTGGTGCTGGTGCCGGCGGTGATCTCGCTGTTCGGCCGGGCCGCGTGGTGGCTGCCCCGCGGCCTCGCCCGGGTGATCCCGTCGACGGATGTCGAGGGGGCGGCCCTCAATGCGGAACCAGCGGCCGCATCCCCGGAGCAGGCCATGGCGGCGCATCACGAACGCTGAGCGAGCCCACGCTGAGCGAGCGCGGCCGCCTGCTGGTCGTAGGCCGCCCGCTCCGACGGCGACATCCGCTCCCGCTCGCGCAGGGCGGCCGCGAACGCCGACATCAGCGCCTCGCCGTGCCACGACCAGGTCACGGCCTGACGAAGGTCGGCCTGTCCGGAGAGGACACTGCGCGACAACGAACCGAGCGGATCGTCCGGCCCCCGCGTGGTGGCCAGGTGGTTCAGCAGGCCGTGGGCCAGCGGGTCGTCGCGGGTCATGCCGCATACCGGTACGGCTGGACGGCGGCCAGGTCGGGCACGTCGACGTCGGCGTGGATCGTGCCGATCGCCGCGCTCAGCGCCTCGACGGTGTCGCCGGCGATGCTGTAGCAGCGGGCGATCTCCTGATACAGCTGGTAGGCCTGGGTCGCATAGTAGGCGGCGATCCCGTAGCCGGCGATCGCCCCGATCCCGGTCTCGACCAGCGCGGTGCCGACCGCCGACGCCAGATTCACCATGATCAGGGCGTCGAGCAGGTCGGAGATCAGGTCGCCGGCCACGTCGCGCAGGTTCGCGGCGGCGTCGGCGGCCTCGCCGTAAAGCCGGGAGAACTGCTGGCAGGCGTCGTTCAGCGGCCCGGTCGCGGTGCCGAGCGACGTCTGGAACCGCCGCTCCGCGTCGCCCGCGCTCCCCTGCCACACGGCCTCGGCCCGGCTCGCTCCCGCGAGCAGATTGCGGCCTATCTCGTACGCGCCCTCACCGACCCGCGCCATCGCGGCCCCGCAGTGCACATAGGACGCCCAGTCGCCGCCCAGGTCGCGTGCCCACTCGTCGAACGGGTCGTAGCCGAACAGGCTCACCGACACCTGCCGCACCCACGACGCCGGGCTGATCAGGTCGGTCAGCGGATTGATGGACCACATCGGGGAGCCGCCGACCACGCCCGGATCGGTCAGGTGACTGCCCGGATCGGCCACGTCGGCGAAATCCTCCGCCGCCGCCGGCTCTGCTTCGTACGCGGGTCCGAGCCGCCGGGCCGCGGCCAGGTCGCTCGCCGCGTAGTCCTGGGCGGCCAGCGCGACCTGGCCGGCCGCCCCGGACGACAGATCCTGCACGCGGGCCAGCGCCGCGGTCACCGTCGCATAGGCGTGCTCGTGCGGGCCGACCAGCTTCATCAGCAGGCCCTCGGCCCGCCAGCCGAGGTCGCACTGCCGTTTGGTGTAGTCGAGCACGTCGAACGCGTCGTCGGACGCCCGCGACAACAGCCGGCTGAGCCCGCTCAACCCGGCGGCGTCGACAGAGAACTCGGTCATGGCCCGCCCCGTCTGTTCGGCAACCCGTCTGCTCGGCAACCCGGATGCTCGGCAACCCGGACAAGGCCCACACGTCGGCCACCCGCCGGACGGTTCACCGTTGCCTTGGTCGGCCACGATGTGGGCGTGGTGGAGCCCGAGACGCCGGTCTGGTACGCGGACAGCGACGACCCCTACTACACGCTGAAGGCCGGCGGCGGCTGGCTGGTGGCAGTCGCCTTCATCCCGACGATCCTGGTGTTCTGCGCCGCCGGCGGGCACGCGCCGGCCCTGACCTGGCTCGTGCCCGGCCTGCTGGTGCCGATGGCGGCGGTGGCGGCAGCCTGGGAATGGCTGGCGGACCGCCGCGCGGTCGTCGAGATGCGCCTGGCCGGCGGAACCTTGACCGTCATCCGGGCGAACGGCACCCGGGCCGCCTATCCGGTCTCGTCGATCGACCGCATCGAGCAGGTGCGCCGCATCCGCGGCGGGCTGCCCTCGTCGTCCCGCATGCGGCTGCACATCGGCTCGCGGACGGAACGCACCCGCTCGGGCCCGGCCGACCTGCCGTCCCGCTGGGCGGAGGCGGTCACGATCGCCGAGATCGAGACGACGGTCCAGGAGAAGATCGAGAACGACGACTGAGGCCCCGGACCGGCTGGAAACCGACGCCGTCGGCGTCGGAGGGGTGCTTGTCCGGGCCGGCGACGGCGGCCGGGCCATCAAGTGACGACTATCGACCCCCGGAAGACGCCGTCCAGTGCCAGGTCGATCGAGCGGCGCGCCGCCGCCGCGTCGGCCGCGCTTTCGAGTACGCCCTCGACCATGCTGAACAGCAGCACCAGGTCGCTCGACACGAGGTCGCCCCGGACGAGGCCGTGCTCCTGGGCCCGCCGCAGAGGCGCGGTCAGCGCGACCAGGAGGCGCTGCTCGAACCGGCGCCGGGCCCGCGGCTCCATCCGGCGCACGAGGAACACCAGCGGGCGCATGGTGATCTGGGTGCGCAGCAGTTCGCCGAGCACCCGCCGGAAGCATGCCGGGTCGTCGCGGCCGGCCTCGATCAGCAGTTCGAGCCGGTCGATCTGGTAGCCGATCACGGCCGCGGTCAGCGCGTCCCGGTCCGGGAAGTGGCGGTAGAGCGTGGCCTGGCCGACCCCGGCCCGGCGGGCGATCTCCGACATGCCGACGGCCGGCCGCGGGGTGGTCATCGCCTCGCTGGCCGCCGCGACGATCGCCGAGCGGTTGCGCTGGGCGTCCCGCCGCCGCGGGGTCTGGGCTCCGTACAGCACGGCCACCACGCTCCTCGAGCCAGGTACGTTACTGGCTGGTAACGATAATGTCATCAAGTTCAATTTCTCGGTACCGGTTCCTAGCTTCGGCCCATGAACCTGCGACGCGCGGCAGCCCTGATCGCACTGGTGACGGCCCTGGCAGTCGGGTTCGCCCGGCCCGCCGCGGCCGCTGGCGGCTTCACATTCGTCGATATCCCGGGCCAGGGCGGGGTCGTCCTCAAGGCCAACTGGATCGGCCCGGCCACGGGCGGCGAACACCCGGCCGTGATCTTCCCGTCGAGCTGGGGCCTCAACGACGCCGAATACCTGGCCCAGGCGAAGGCCTTCGCGGCCGGCGGGTACGTGGTGGTCTCCTACACCCCGCGCGGCTGGTGGGGCTCGGGCGGCGACATCGACACCGCCGGACCGCTCGACATGGCCGACCTGTCGAAGGTCATCGACTGGACGATCGCCAACACGCCGGCCGACCCGGCCCGCATCGGCGCCGCCGGGGTGTCCTACGGCGCCGGGATCAGCCTGCTCGGATCGGCGTTCGACAAGCGGATCCGGGCGGTCGGGATGCTGAGCGGCTGGACCGACCTGGTCTATTCGCTCTACGGGGACCAGACCCGGCACCGGCAGTCGGCCGGGTTCCTGCAGCTGGCGGCCCAACTGCTCGGGCATCCCGGTCCCGACCTGTCGGCGAAGCTGGCCGACTTCAACGCCGACCGCAACGTCGACCAGGTGCAGGCGTGGGCGCGGGTCCGGTCACCGGCCACGTACGTCGACCAGATCAACGCGAACCACCCGGCGGTGCTGATCGAGAACGCCTGGGGCGATTCGTTCTTCCCGCCCGATCAGTTGCCGGGATTCTTCGGGCGGCTGACGACGCCCAAGCGGCTCGAATTGCGGCCGGGCGACCACGCCATCGCCGAACTGACCGGTCTCGCCGGATTGCCGAACGCGGTCTGGACCAGCCTGCGACGGTGGATGGACCACTATGTGGCCGGCGCCGAAACGGGCATCGAGAACGAGCTTCCGGTGCGGCTGAACGACACCGAGTCGTACGCCTCGTGGGCCGCCATGACGTCTCAGGTCACCCGGTTCGGGCTCGGCGCCCCGAGGCTGCTGGACCAGACCGGCCTGCTGGGCGGAGCGGCCACCACGGGCTGGTCGAAACGCATTCCGGCCGGGCTCGACACGACGGCCGACGGCGGAGTCGTGTTGATTACGAACGGGATCAGCGCCTTCACCGGCCGGCCGCCACAGATCTGGCTGCCGACGGTCGACCGGGCACGCGCCGGCGTCTGGGCATCGCAACGGCCGGGCAACTCCTTGTCGATTCGGGGCACCCCACACGTACATCTGAATGTGGCCGGATCCCCGCCCAGCGGAACCGTCATCGCCTACCTTTACGACCTTGATCTTCTGGGAAACGCACGGTTGATAACGCATGAGCCGGTCACCTGGAATTCGGGATCCGATGCGGTGGATTTCGACCTTTCGGCGGCGGCCTATGATGTGCCGGCGGGCGATTCCCTGACCCTGGTCGTCGATTCCGCCGACCCCCTTTATTACGACGCGAACAATGGCGGCACGATCACGATCGGCGGCGGTTCATACGTCGATGTACCGGTCCAGGCCGGCTAGCACGTCGCGGATCGGCCCCATGTTCACCAGGCCGTTGGCGGCATATTCGCCGGCCGCCGGGCGAAGGGCCGCGCGCGCCTTCGCCGCGGCCGCCCGGTCGCCGCGTTCGACCGCGGCCCGGGCGGCCAGGCACCAGAGGACCTCGGCCATCGGATCGCGCGGCGGGGAAACCGGAATCCCGCGCACCCACGGCTCATAGGGACCGCAATTCTGCCCCGGCTCTCCGGCCGTGTGCAGAGCGAGCGGAAGCAGACCGTCGGTGAGGCCGGGCATGCCCGCACCATCCAGCATGGAGCCGGCGGCCCGATAGTCGTCGGCCGATTCCGCCCGGAACCACGTCGTAAAAACGGCGACCAATGGAATTTCGTGCCGCGCGGCCAGCCGGTCCGCCTCGTCGGCGTGGGCCGCCGCGGCACCGAAATCACCGAGCGCACATCGCGTCTGCGGGCGGCTCACCTGCACCAGGCCCGGCAGCTGGGGGTTGACCGTGGCCGGGAGCACCGACCGTACCTGTTCCAGGGCCGGTTCGAGGCACCGGA
>NZ_JBFBAD010000060.1:0-66853 GCF_040682075.1 Actinoplanes sp. NPDC051411
CCTCGCCCCGAATTCCTTGCCTGCTTTCGGTCAGTCGGCTCGGGGTTGTCGGTGGTCTGTGCGGCCAGGCGTTACCGGCGCTGGGCGGTCCCGTCGCGCTGGGCGCGGCGGTGCGCTCAGGGGGTACGCGGGGGGATTTGGTCTGGCGGGCCGGGCCGGGTGGTGGGTTGCGCGGAGTTACTTGCCGGTTGCGCGGGATCGGTGGTTTCGGAGCTTGCGCCGGGAGGGTGGGGCGGTGGGTGAGCTGATTGTGGGCTCATCGGCCGGGGCGCGGTCGCCGGGGCGCGTCGACCCCGGGTAGGCGGAGCCCGGCTGAGTCGACCCCGGGTGGGCCGAGCCCGAGTGAGTCGACCCCCAGGTAGGCCGAGCCCGGCTGAGTCGACAGTGAGGTGGCCCAGCCGGCTTGTTCAACAGCGCGGTGGGTCGGGCCCGGGGTGGGTCGACAGCGGGGCCGAGATGGCTTCCGCTGCTGGTCCGGCTGAGCTTGATCGGTGTGGTCTGCGGCTTCGCCGGCCGCAGCGTCGGCGAGACGTCTGGCCCGGTCGGCCTGCCCTGGCACCGCTCTGCCCCGGCTCGGACTGAACTCGCTCAGCCTGTCCTGGGCCTTGCCCTGGCTCGGGGTGAGGCCGCTCAAGCCTGTCCTGGCCCTGCCCCCGGCTGGGTGTGAGGCCGCTCAGCCTGCCCTCGCCCTTCCCCGGCCGGGGTGAGGCCGCTCAGCCTGCCCTGGCCGCGCCCTGGCCCCCCCCGTTCGGCGCCGGCTTGGGTGACGCGGTGTGCTCAGGGCCTGGTTAGTGGTGTGCTCGGGGCCTGGTTTAGGTGGTTGTGGGTGCGGCCAGGCCGATGAGATGGCCTTCGGGGTCGGTGAAGAAGCCGACCGTCAGGGTGCCGGCCGGGTTGGGGTGCGGGCCGGAGACGCGGGTTCCGCCGAGTTGCTCGGCCTGCTGGAGGGCGGTTTCGATGTCGGGGACGCCGACGTAGAACAGGGTTCGCTGGGTGTAGCCGTCGCCGCCGCCGACGCCGCCCGGGATGCCGTCCGAGGGCTGGGTGAAGCCGTAGTTTCCGGCCGCCGACACTGGCTCGGCGGCGTCATGACCGAGGTCGAACTGCCAACCGAACAGCTGGCCGTAGTAGTCGCGCAGCATGCCTGGGTTGTTTCCGATGATCTCGAAGTGCACCACTGGATGTCCCATGAGCCGACCGTAACGCCTTCTGGTTGTTAAAAACAACCTGGCGGTGGTGATTAACATGTTCGTATGCCGACCAGTCGCAGCTATGGAGATGCCTGCACGATCGCGCGTGCCCTCGACGTCGTCGGGGAGCGCTGGGCGCTGCTCGTCGTCCGGGAACTCCTGTTCGGGCCGCAGCGCTTCTCCGACCTGCGGCGGGCTCTCGCCGGCGCCAGCTCCAACATGCTCACCGACCGGCTGCGCGAACTGGAGGCCAACGGCGTCGTCGCCCGCCGCCGGCTACCCGCGCCGGCCGCCTCCACGGTGTACGAGCTGACGCCGTCGGGCCGCGAGCTCGAACCGGTCCTGCTCGCCCTGGGCAACTGGGGTTCCCGCTTCCCGGTGCCGGAGCCGGGCCACCTGAGCGCGACCTCGGTCCTGCTCTACCTGCGCGGCTCCCGCTTCCCCGATCCGCGCGCCGTCTACCGCATCGAGCTCGACGACCAGATCTGGACCGTCCGCACCGTCGACAACCGCCTCCAGGTCGAGCCCGGGCCGCCACCCGCCCCGGACGCCGGACTGCGCACCGACCCGGCCACTCTCAACGCCCTACTGAGCGATCCCACCGGATTGAAAGCGGCCGTGGCGGCCGGCCGGGCGTCCGTCACCGGAGACGAGAAAGCGCTGCTACGACTGCTCCAGTAGCCCGGGCGCGACTCGGCCCCGCCGAGTTGCCGCGGTGCGCTGCGCCGCCCGGCCGAGGACAAGCCGGGCGTCACAGCGGTGGGCGTGACGAACATGTTGACTGGATCAACATGTTGACGTTCTGGGGCAAGTCAACATGTCATGTTGTCGGCGATCCAGGCGGCGTCGTTGCGGTAGAGGTCGACGTGGCTGCGCAGGTGTTCGTTGCCCTCGTCGGCGCGCGACTGGGTGAAGTTGGCCAGCGCGTGAAGGCGGTCGACCACTACGGGGAGCACGTCGGCGGGTCGGGGGCCGTCGGCGTACGCGTCGCAGAGGGAGGCCAGGCGGCCGGCCCGCCGGTGTGGGTCGATGGGGCCGGCTTCGACGTTTTGGGGTTCGGTGAGCGGGACCAGGCGGTAGGCCAGGTAGGCCAGATCCCAGACGCGCGGGCCGGGCGAGGCGGTGTCCCAGTCGATGACGCCGGTCAGCCGGCCGTCGGTGAAGACCATGTTGTAGGGCGCGAAGTCGTTGTGGCAGACGACCTCGGCCGGTGACCGGGACTCGAGCTGCCAGACCGCGTCGGTCGTGTCGAAGGTTGCGGTCGCCCGGTGCAGCTGCGCGAGACGGCGGCCGGCGTCGGCGAGCACGTCATCGGTCCAGATCCAGTGCGGCAGCGGGTAGTTCGGCACGAGCCCGGGCAGGAAGGACACGCTGTCGCGTCCCCGC
Source organism: Actinoplanes sp. NPDC051411 (assembly GCF_040682075.1). Classification (NCBI taxonomy): domain Bacteria; kingdom Bacillati; phylum Actinomycetota; class Actinomycetes; order Micromonosporales; family Micromonosporaceae; genus Actinoplanes; species Actinoplanes sp. NPDC051411. The sequence goes on from NZ_JBFBAD010000060.1 coordinate 2,577, forward strand.
TCGTCGAACCCGAGCGGCGACGGCACCCAGTCCACGCCGTGGTCGTGCAGGTGCCCGAGCAGCCGCTGAATGGTCGGGCTCCACGGGCCCGCATTCCGGCGGACGGTCGCGCCGGCCCGCGTCGCGCCACCCATGTTGCCGCCGGGCAGCGCTTCCACGTCGTTGATCATCCCGCCACACTAGGGAGCCCGGATCGCGAGCCGCGAAGCTGGGCTTCACCGAACCGGAGCCGGCACGGGAGCCAGGGACAGCCCATGCCGGCGACGCCTTGCGCGTGCGACGCTCGGATCAATTCGCCGCTGCCACATCTGACATCCAGGAACAAGCGGGATCCACCAAGGTCCACTTGATAGCGTCCTCGGATGCCGCGCACCCGTGTCGCCACGCCCGATGACGCCCCCGCCCTGGCCGCGCTGCTGACCGAGTCGCGGGAGGCGTTCGAGCCTTGGGAGCCGCTGCGCGACGACGAGTACTTCACCGTCGAGAAGCAGCAGTCGCTGCTCGCCGACGCCCTCGCCGCCTACGGGCAGGGCTTGACGGTTCCGCTGGTCATCGTCGACGGGGCCACCGTCGTCGGGCGGATCACGCTCAACGGTGTCACCCGCGGCGCGCTGCAGTCGGCCTCCCTCGGCTACTGGGTCGGCCCGCGCTTCCAGGGCCGCGGGTTCGCCACGGCCGCCGTCGCCGACGCGATCGGCCTGGCGTTCGGCGAGATGAGACTGCATCGGCTGCAGGCCGAGACGCTGTTGAACAACGTCGGTTCACAGCAGGCGTTGCTGCGCAACGGCTTCCGGCCGTACGGGGTGGCACCGTCCTACCTGAAGATCGCGGGCCGTTGGCAGGACTTCGTGCTGTTCCACCTGTTCTCCGGCAACGAGTAGGGAGCCCGGTTTGCCGAATCAGACGAGTACCTCGGCGAACTCGTCCAGCGCCTGAAGATCTCAAGCCCGCAGGGGGAGGCGCAGTCCTACTGCTCTCCGGCGACGAGTAGTCAGCTCTGCCGGACTCGGGCCGCTTCGCGGGTGAGGTGGTCGCGTTCGGCCACGCTGGTCGCGGCGTGCGCTGCCGCCGCGTACAGGTCGGCGGCGCGACCCTTGTCGCCGGCCTTTTCCAGCAGGTAGGCCTGGACCGCCGTGTAGCGGGGGAGTTCCGGGCTGACCTCGGTCAGCGCCTTGAGGCCGGCCTGCGGGCCGTCGGCCTCGCCGACCGCGACCACCCGGTTGAGCCGCACGATCGGGCTGTCGGTCAGGCGCAGCAGTTCGTCGTACCATTCGACGATCTGCGGCCAGTCCGTCTCGCCGGCGTGCCGGGCGTCGGCGTGCAGGGCCGCGATCGCCGCCTGGGCCTGGTATTCGCCGAGCTGGTCGCGGGCCAGCGCCTGCTGCAGAATGCCGACTCCGGAGGCGATCAGGCTCGTGTCCCAGCGGGTGCGGTCCTGCTCGGCGAGCGGGATCAGCCGGCCGCCCGGCCCGGTGCGCGAGGCGCGCCGGGCGTGGTGCAGCAGCATGAGCGCCAGCAGGCCGGCGATCTCCGGGTCGGCGGACAGGGCGGCGAGCTGGCGGGTGAGGCGGATCGCCTCGGCGGCCAGGTCGACGTCGCCGCTGTAGCCCTCGTTGAAGACCAGGTAGAGGACGCGCAGCACGGTCGGCAGGTCGCCGGCCTGGTCGAACGGGAGGCCCTCGATGCGTTTCTTGGCCCGGCTGATGCGCTGCGCCATCGTCGCCTCGGGCACCAGGTAGGCCGTCGCGATCTGCCTGGTGGTCAGGCCGCCGACGGCTCGCAGGGTCAGGGCGACCGCCGAGTTGGCCGGCAGCGCGGGATGGGCGCACAGGAAGTACAGCCGCAGCGTGTCGTCGGTGGCCGGCACCGGGCCGGGCGCCGGCGTCAGGTCGAACGCCACCTCGCGTCCTCGCCGCGAGGCGTCCGATCGGGCGGCGTCGACGAACTTGTGCCACGCGGCGGCGATCAGCCATGCCCGGGGGTCGCGGGGCGGGTCGGAGGGCCACGTCGACAGCGCCCGGATCAGGGCTTCCTGGACGGCGTCCTCGACCGACGCGAAGTCCGCCCCGCGCCGGACGAGGACGCCGATGACTCCGGGCACGAGTTCCCGCAGGAGGTCCGGGTTCATTCGGCCGGCGACGGCATCCGGGTCAGGAACGGCCGGACCTCCAGCCATTCGTGGATCGGCCGGCCGCCGGCGCCGGGGGCGGCGGACAACTCGCCGGCCAGCTCGACCGCCCGGTCCCACGACTCCACGTCGATGATCGTCCAGCCGGCGATGAGGTCCTTGGTCTCGGCGAACGGCCCGTCGGTGACCGGCGGCCGTCCCTCGCCGTCCGACCGCACGAATCTCCCCTCGGGCGACAGGGCGGCGTGGGCGACGAACTCGCCGGTCTCCTCCAGCCGCTTCGCGAAGTCGTTCATGTACTGGATGTGCGCGTCGACCTCTTCCGGGGTCCACCGGTCCATCGGCGTCGCTTCCCCGCCCGGCTCCGGCGCACCCCGGTAATGCTTCAGCAGCAGATATTTCACGGATCTTTTCTACCCCAGGCCGCGCGGAGACCTACGGGCGCCGCGGCGGAATCTTCCACGGGTTGGCCGCCTGCGGGGCAGGCGGCAACAGCTCTTCCGGTACGGACTGGAAACTCGCCGGCCGCAGCCACCGCCGGATCGACGTCGCGTGCAGGTAGAGCGGGAGCCCGCAGAACTCCAGCCGCCGGCGAGGCGCTTCACCGCGCGAACGCCGCCGGATCGGCCGCGATCACGGGATTGCTCAGGGTCCCGATGCCGTCCACGGTCACCGTGACCGTGTCGCCGACCGCGAGGGTGAAGTCGAGCGACGGCACCAGCCCGGTGCCGGTCGACAGCACCGCCCCGTCCGGCAGCCCCAGGTGGCGGCCCAGGTAGGCGACCAGATCGTCGAACCGCCGGTGCAGCATCTTGGTCGAGGTCGTTCCGTCCCACACCCGGTGGCCGTCGCGCAGCACCTCGACCTGGATGCCCAGGGCGTAGGGGTCGGGGACCTCCCAGAACGGGCGGATGCCGGGGCCGAGCGCGCAGCAGCCCGCATAGACCTTGGCCTGCGGCAGGTAGAGCGGGTTCTCGCCCTCGATCGAGCGGGACGACACGTCGTCGCAGACCGTGTAGCCGACGATGTCCCCGCCCGCGTTGACCACCAGCGCCAGCTCGGGCTCGGGCACGTCGATCTCCGAGTCGTCGCGGATGCCGACCGGCTCGCCGGGGCCGGCGACCCGCCAGGCGACGCTCTTGAAGAACAGTTCGGGGCGCGCGGCGTCGTAGACCCGGGAGTAGACGTCGGCGACGACGCTCTCCTCCTGCCGGGCCTCGCTGGAGCGCTCGTAGGTCACCCCGGCCGCCCACACCTCGGTCCGCCCGTCGACTGGCGGCAGCAGCCGGATCTCCCGGTCCTCGACCGGGCCTTCGGCGGCGATCCGCTCCAGGGAGGCGCGGAATTCGGCCGCCGGAAGCCGCAGCAGCGCCGCGAGTGAGATGTCCGGGAAGCGGCGGACCTCGTGGTCGAGCCGCACGCCGACATGTGAGGTGCCACCCGCGGCATATCGAATAACCAGCATTTAACGCCCTTCGAAGACGGGCGGGCGCTTCTCGGCGAAGGCCCGGCGGCCCTCGGCGGCGTCCGCGTACCCATGCAGATGGCTTGCATCTCCCGCTCGTACTGGATCGCCGCCTCGCGGCCCATCGTGCGGGCGGCGAGCAGGTTGGCCTTCGCCGATTGTGCCGCGATCGGCGGCCGCGCGGCGACGGTCCCGGCCAGGCTCTGTGCCGCGGCCGCCAGCTCGTGCGGGGGCACGGCCTTACTGATCAACCCGACCCGGCCGGCTTTGTTCTCCCCACGGGACTTCAGGCGACGTACGGAATGGTTTGCGGCCCTTCGGGCAGCACGCAGATCCGCGCTTCCGGGCCTTCGGCCGCGACGGCGGCCGCGATGTCGGGAACCGCGTCGAGATGGGCGGTACGCAGGTCGGCGGCGGACAGCCCGCCGGTGTGGACGCCGACCCGGGCGTGGGTCAGGATCCGGGCCAGGATCTGCACCTGCCACTGGTCGGGCACCGTCTCCGGCTGGGCCTCGATGGCGGCCAGCAGCGCGGCCGGCGACGGCGCCGAGGCCAGCACCTCGCGGAACGACCCGTGGTCGGGGAAGCCGTCCTCGCACGCCGCCGCGCAGATGATCAGCCCGCCCGGCCGGACGACGGTCGCGGCGGCCGACATCCCCTTGACCGCCTGGTAGAGGTTCTGGTCGAGGGGGTAGCCGGCGTTGGTGGTGACCACCACGTCGAACAGCCCCGGCACCGGCCGCATCGAGATCTCCCGCACCGTGTCGCGGGCCGCCGCGTGCATGGGCAGCAGGTCCCCGCCGAACGCGGCGACGACCTCCTGGCGCCGGTTCAGCACCACGTCGAAGGCGTAGTCGACCCCGGTCGCGGCGGCGATCGCGCGGACGTCGTCATGCACCGGATTGCCCTCGCAGACGCCCCAGGTGGCGTTCGGGCTGCCGATCCGGCGGGCGTCGTGCAGGGTCAGCACGGTCTCCAGCGCCGCCAGCCCGGGCGCGACCAGCTTCGGGCCGCCGCTGAACCCGGCGAAGAAGTGCGGCTCGACGAAACCGGTGGTGATGCGCACGTCGGCGTCCACCCAGTGCCGGTTCAGCCAGACCGGCACCCCGTCGCCGAAGGTGCCGCACCAGCGCAGCATCTCCGGGTCGCGGCTGTCGTGGTTGACGATCCGCATCGAGCCGGCCAGCTCGGCGCCGAGCATCGCCTCCAGCTCGGCCGGCGTGTTGGCGCGGTGGGTGCCGGTGGCGACCAGCAGGGTGAAGTCCTCCGGCCGGGCGATGCCCGACAGCTCGTCGAGCAGGGCGCGGACCATCCCCTCGCGGGGCTGCGGCCGGGTGGCGTCGCAGAGCGACACCGCGATCGTCCGGCCGGGCCGCACCCGTTCCCGCAGCGGCGGCCCGGCGACCGGCTTGCGCAGCGCTTCGCGCAGCACGGCCGGCGGGTCGGTGGCCGCGGCGTGCTGCACCGGTTCGATCACCGTCGTGCGCCCGGCGGGAAGGGAAACCTTCAAACCCGTTCTTCCGTACGCGAGGTCGACCTCGGTCGTCGTGTCAGGCATGCAGCGCCTCCCAGGTCCAGTACGCGAGGTCGACCTCGATGGTCGTGTCAGGCATGCAGCACCTCCCAGGTCTCGGCGGCGATGCCCGCGTGGTAGCGGGCGATCGTCGCGGTCACCTGTTCAGCGTCGCGCATCCCGCGGACGACGGCCGATACCTGCGGGCTGCGCAGCGGAAACCGCAGCGCGGCGGCGGGCAGCCGCGTGACGTGCCGTTCGCGGACGCGGGCCAGTTCCTCGGCCCGGGCCCGAACGTCGGCCGGCGGCGCCCCGTAGTCGAAGTGCGCGTCCGGCGCCGGCCGGTCCCGGGCCAGCAGCCCCGAGTGGCACGGCGCCGCCACCACCACCTTGACGCCACGCCGCTCGCATTCGGCCGGCAGTTCCGCTCCGCTGCGGTCGAGCAGCGTCCATCTCCCGGCCAGCATGACCACGTCGAGCTCGGTCTCCCGGCCCATCCGCAGCGCGGTCGTCACGTGGTTGGTGCCCCCGCCGACCGCCCCCATCACTCGCTGCTCGCGCAGTTCCACCAGCGCCGGGACGGCCTCGGAGGCCGCCGCGTCCAGATGGTCGTCGGGATCGTGGACGTAGACAATGTTGACTGAATCAATGTTGACTACTGATTCAACATTGATTCGAGTCAAGCTGTCCGTGACGCTGCGCAGCACGGCGTCGCGGGAGCAGGCGAACCGGCGCCTCAGCTCGTCGGGCACGTCGAAGCCGCCGGCGGCGAGGTCCGACCCGGTCGGGGCCGGGGTTCGGCTCGAGCAGGCGCCCGACCTTGGCCTCGAGCAGGCGCCTGAGCTTGGCTCAGCGCGGCCGCCACCGCCGTCGTACCAATTCCGAGCCTGCGCCGCATATGTCCTCGCCTCTTGGTTTCCGGGATACGACTGGCTGGTCACCGATGGCGCGATGACATCACACATATGATGTCATCGCAATGGTCTACGCTGAGTTCCGTCCTGGCCCCAGGGAGGAACTGTGACGACTCCGTCGACGTCCGGCACCGGCGTCCTGTCCGCCCCGGCGCCCGGTGCGGTCCGGACGCGGGGCGACCGGCTGGGCACCGCGGTCGTCGCGAGCCTGGTCGACGACATCGTGTCCGGACGGCTGCCGGCCGGCGACACCCTGCCGACCGAGGCCGAGATCGGCGACCACTTCGGCGTCTCGCGCACCGTCGTGCGCGAGTCGGTCAAGCTGCTGCAGGACAAGGGCCTGGTGCTGATCCACCGCGGCGTCGGCACGGTGGTCCGCTCGCCGCAGTCCTGGGACATGATCGACGAGATCGTGCTGTCCGCCCTCGTCCGCAACGACGAGTCACTGGTCATCCTCGACGAGCTCGTCACCGTCCGGGCGGCCCTGGAACGCGAGATGGCGATCACCGCGGCCGCGGTGCGCACGCCGGAACAGATCGAGGCGATCCGCTCGGCGCTGCGGGCCATGGAGCGTACGGCCGACGACCCGGCGGCGTTCTCCGCCGCCGACGCCGACTTCCATGACGTGGTGATGTCGACGTCGGGCAACCGGCTCGGCCGGGCGATCGTCACCAGCATCCACGACAAGGCCCGCACGACCGGCCGCTACCACGGCACGACGTCGGCGCAATACACGGCGATGACCCTCGACGAGCACCGGGCGGTGGTCGAGGCGATCGAGGCCGGCGACCGGGCCGCCGCCGGCTCCTTGATGTACGCGCACATCACCGGCTCGTGGGCCCGGCGCCGGCCTCAGCGCGACGAGTAGACGGCCCGGGTGCAGCGGGTGACGTACGGGAGGGTGATCTCGTCGCGGCCCTTGAGGTCGGGATGGGTGTCCAGCAGTTCCCCGACCTCGCCGAGCAGTTCCCGCCGCCGCTGTTCGGGCAGCACGATGATGTAGCTGCGCGAGGCGACCATGTCGAGCAGCTCGGCCCGGCCGAGCCGGTGACGCCACCGGATCTCGGTCCGCTCGAGCTGCTCGAACGGCTCGCCGATGTCGGGCTCGGTGTCGATCCGGTGGCGGGCCGGCTGGCGCAGGATGGTGTCGAGCTGGGCGACCCAGGGCTCGCCGCGGTCACGGTTGTTCCAGACCAGCCCGAGTGTTCCGCCGGGCCGCAGCACCCGGGCGACCTCGGGCACCGCGATCTTCGGGTCGACCCAGTGCCAGGCCTGGGCGACCACGACCGCGTCGACGTCGGCGTCCGGCAGGGGGATCCGCTCGGCCGAGCCGTCGAACACCGCCGCCCGGGGGACGGCCGCCGTCAGCTGGTCGCGCATCTGCTCGGACGGCTCGACCGCGACGACGTCCAAACCCGCGTCCACCAGCAGCCGGGTGAACTTCCCGGTGCCGGCGCCCAGGTCGAGGACCCGCCGGGCCCCGCGCGGCACGACCCAGTCCACGGCCGAGACCGGGTACGACGGGCGGCCGCGCTCGTACGCCCCGGCCGCCTCGCCGAAGGACGCCGCGTGCGCCTTGCGTGACCACCGGCGGGTCGCGCCCTGCCGGGTCATGCCGCAGGCCTTGCCGATCTCGTCCCAGCTGGCCCGGTGCTCCCGCCGCAACTGGTCGATCATCCGCGTGCGGCGGGACTCCAGCTCGGTGATCGTCTCGCTCACCCGGCGGAGCCCGTCGAGCCCGCCGTCGCCCGCGATGTCGTCCACAATGCCCGCCACGCCGGGCAACATATGTTGCTTCAGGTTTCCGGGTCAACAGGTGTTGCCGTACGGGCGCCGCGCAGCCGATCGGCGTTCAGGGCGGTGAAGATGCGCGCGAGAGCCGCCGTGTCGTCGGCGTTGAGCGCCGCGAGCGCCGGCGGCGGATCGGTCAGGATGCGCTGGGCGGTCTCGGCGGCCCGGAGTCCCGCCTCGGTGAGGTGGACGAGTTTGCTGCGCTTGTCGCCGGGGTGGGCCCGCCGCTCGACCAGGCCGCGCCGTTCGAGCCGGTCGATCGCGACGGTGGCCGCGGAGGGATCGACCTCGACGGCCTGCGCGACCTCGCGGAGGGTCATCGGCGCCTGCGCGAGTTTGATCAGCAGTTCGGACTTGCCGACCCCGAGGTCCAACTCGAGCCGCAGCGCCCGGAGCCGGTCCTGGCCGGTGATGAACGCCAGCATCTCCGCCCAGGCGCGTTCCGCTGAGGATTCCTCGCCGTTCATCGCGCCACATCCATCACTCGGGTGCCCGTCTGCCGTCCGGCGAAAGCCCTGGCCCGGCGCCCGGTCGAGAGCAGACCGAACAGCGCGGTCGCGCCGCCGCAGCCGGCGAGCACGGCCCAGGCGGCATGACTCGCCGGGACGAACCCGGCCGAACTTCCGGCCACGATCGAACCACACACCGCCACGCCGATCGCCCCACCGGTCTGGCGACACGTCGAGGCGATCGCTCCGGCGACCCCGGCCTGATCGCGCGGCAGCCCCGCCAGCGCGATGGTGGTCATCGGGGTGCCGACCAGGCCGAACCCGGCGCCGAACAGCACATAGGCCAGCACCAGATAGCGAATGCCGGTCGCGCCCCCGGCGCCGGCCAGCAGGCCGGCACCCGCCGCGAGCAGCAGCCCGGCCAGCACGAACGCCGGCCGGGGACCCCGGGCGGCCACGATCCGCCCTGAGATCATCGCGCACGCCGCGCCCGTGGCCGCCATCGGAATGGTGAGCAGGCCCGCGTGCAGCGCGCTGTAGCCGCGGACATCCTGCATGTAGAGGGTGTTGAGGAACAGGAACCCGCCAACGCACATCAGGGCGACCACCGCGACGACCGCCGCCCCCGAGAACGCCGGACTGCGGAAGAACCGGATGTCGACCAGCGGTTCGGTCCGCCGGCTCTCGACCACGACCAGCCCGGCCACCGAGACCGCGGCGACCGCGAACAGGGCGACGATGAACGGTGAACCCCAGCCGTGCCGGGGCCCCTCGATGACGGCGGCGGTGACCGAGCCGAGGAAGGCCACGACGAGCAGCTGACCGAACGGGTCGAACCGCCTGCCGTGCGCGGCCCGCGACTCGGGGACGAACCGCTGGGTCAGGTAGACGGCCAGCGCGCCGATCGGCACGTTGACCCAGAAGATGGACCGCCACCCGAGGCCACTGACCAGCAGACCGCCGAGCACCGGCCCGCAGGCCCCGCCCAGGCCGGCCACCGCTCCCCACAGGCCCACCGCCCGAACGCGCTCCTTCGGGTCGGTGAAGGTGGTGGCGATGATCGACATCGCGACCGGGTTCAGCATCGCGCCGCCCACCGCCTGGAGCGCGCGGAAGGCGACCAGGGCACCGAGGGACGGCGCGAGGCCGCACAGCAGCGAACCGAGCGAGAACAGCCCCAGCCCGGTCTGGAACACCCGGCGCCGGCCGAACCGGTCGGCCACCGAACCCGCGAGCATCAGCAGGCAGGCGATGACCACCGTGTACGCGTCGACCACCCACTGCAGGCCGCTGACCGGCGCGTGCAGCCCCTTCTGGATCGAGGGCAGGGCGACGTTGGCGATCGTCGTGTCCAGCCCCGCGACGACCACACTCAGGCAGCAGGTCAACAGCACGACGGTCCGGCCTCGCGGTGACAGGGTGCCCACAAAGTGATTGTTGCACAATAACTATTACTTTCCGGCGGCCGCCCCGGGCGCGCTCAGACCTCGAGCGCCCAACTCACGAACCGCAGCTTCGGCGCGAACCCGGCCCTCTCGTAGAGCCCGAACGCCCCGACGGGGCTCGCCGAGTCCGCCTCCACGACGGCGCGGTCGTAGCCCTGTTCGGCCGCGGCCCGTAGCGCGTGCCCGATCAGCGCGCCGGCGGCACCCCGCCTGCGGTAGTCCGGCATCGTCGCGACGAACATGAAGCGCGCGTCGCGGATCCCGGTGGCCGCCGTGTCGGCGTCCCAGGACATCGTGACCAGCATGCCCGCCGGGGCCCCGCTCGCCTCGTCCCGGAGCAGGAAACTGGCCGCCGGCCGGAACGTCTGGTTGGTGATCTTGCTCCTCCACGAGTCGGCCGTCATCGGCGCGCGAAGCTTGTCGTCCTTGAACGCCTCGTTGCGGATCAGCCGGAACTCCTCGTCGTTGCGCTCCGACCACGGCTCGGCCCGCAGCCCGGCGGGCATCGCGGCGTCGGGGATCGCGTCGCCGAGCAGGCGCTCCATGCGCTGGTAGTAGTGGACCGGCGCGAAGCCCCGCGAGCGCAGAAGCTCGGCCAGGCCGGCGAGGCTCTCCGGCTTGTGGACGTCGACCGCGAGCCGCAGCGCCGGGTGGTGTCGGGCGTGCAGCTCCCCGGCCGCCGCCACCCCGGCCTTGAGCAGCCGGGAGCCGATACCTCTGCGCCGGTAACCGGGGGCCACCCCACCGTCCATGACGACCCGGTGGACCTCCTCCGCGACCGGCTGATACCTGGTCGTCATGAAGCCGGCCATCACGTCACCGTCGAACGCGGCGAGACTCCCGCGCTCCAGATCCGTGTACGGGTCGATCAGCTCCTGGAGGGTGTCCTCCTCCTCGTAGTACTCGCCGAAACCGTCAACGGACTCCATGGCGTTGAGCAGGTCGGCCGACGCCTTCGCGTCGTCCCTGGTGAGCGGCCGCCACGTGAGAGAACTCGATTCTTCCGACATCCGAAGGAAAACTAGTCCCCGCGCAGGCGGGCTGTCGTTCCATTTCCGGTGTCCCGGCGCGCCCTGGGACCGGTCATCCTGGTCACGGGTGCGGTGCTGCCCCGAGGATGTTGGGCATGAGCTCATCGCAGCCCTTCGCCGACTCCGGGTCCGCCCCCGATCACCGCTACCTGCTCGACAACGCCCGGGTCGACGCGGGCGAGCGGTTCGCCTGGCTGGCCGAGCTGTTCGACGGTGTCACCCGGGGACACTTCGACCGGCTCGGAGTGGCCGCGGGCGGGCGCTGCTGGGAAGTCGGCGCCGGCGGCCCCAGCATTCCCGAGGCACTCGCCGCGGCCGTCGGGCCGGCCGGTTACGTGCTGGCCACGGACATCAATCCGGCCTGGTTGGACCCGCACGGCACCTACGAGGTGCTCCGGCACGACATCGTCCGGGACCCGCCGCCCCAGCCAGGAACGTTCGACCTGGTGCACGCCCGGCTCGTGCTCGTCCACGTGCCCGACCGGGTCCGGGCGCTGGCGACGATGGTGGCGGCGCTGCGGCCCGGCGGCTGGCTGCTGGTCGAGGACGCCGACACCGAGCTGCAGCCGCTGGCCTGCCTCGATGAGGTCGGCCCGGCGCAGCGGCGCGCCAACCGGCTGCGGCGCGCCGTCCGGGAACTGATGACCCGCCGCGGCGCCGACCTGCGCTTCGGCCGTACGCTGCCGCGCGCGTTGCGTACGGCCGGCCTGGTCGATGTCACGGCGGCCGGCTGCTTCCCGGTCGGCGGGGTGGCCTGCGGCCGGCTGGAGGCCTCGACGGTGCGCATGGTTCGCGCCGAGCTGCTCGCCGCCGGGTTGGCCGACGACGCCGAGATCGACGCGCACCTGGCCGCCGTCGACGCCGGCGAGCTCGACCTCACCCTCGCGCCGCTGATCTCGGCCTGGGGACGCCGCCCCGGCTAGCCCGTGCAGGTCGCACCACGCCTGGGTCTGGCAGTCAATTACCGTATTACTAATATCAGCAATCCATTAATCGCTCGAAACGCTCAACCGGGAAGACACCATAATGACTGTTATGCTCAAATCTTGAACCGCCGGACCTTCGGTCTACGGTTCCGGCAATGGATTCGGGCCCGCGTCCCCGTCTAGCGGCTGCCGCCGGTCAGCAGGAGGTGGTGGAGCTCGGCGGCGCGCTTTCCGGCGCGTTGCTGGTACGCCTCGGAGTCCGCGGCCCGGGGGCGGGGGATGTCGATGTCGAGGACCGTCCGCACGCTGCCCGGCCGTGGGGAGAGCACCACGACGCGGTCGGCCAGCAGGACGGCCTCCTCGATCGAGTGGGTGACCAGCACCATGGTCGTGCCCTCGACCATGTGGATGCGCTGGAGTTCGCCGGCCAGTTCGGTGCGGGTGATCGCGTCGAGGGCGGAGAACGGCTCGTCCAGCAGCAGGGCGCGCGGGCGCAGGATCAGCGACCGGCACAGGGCGGCCCGCTGCTGCATGCCGCCGGACAGTTCGGCCGGGGCGACCCGTTCGACGTCGCCGAGGCCGGCCAGGGTGAGGAGTTCGGCCGCGCGTGACCGGTAGCCGTTGCGCCGGCGGCCCGCGAACTCGACCGGCAGGAGCACGTTGTCGAGCACCGACCGCCACGGGAGCAGGGCCGGGCGCTGGAACATCAGCGGCACGTCGCGGCTGGGCCGGTTCACCTCGGTGCCGTCGACCCGTACCCGGCCGGAGGTGGGCCGCAGCAGGCCGGCGATCATGCGCAGCAGCGTCGACTTGCCGCAGCCGGAGCGGCCGAGGACGGCCACGAACTCGCCGGTCCTGATCGACAGGCTGACGTCGCGCAGGGCCGCGACCGCGCCCGTACGGGACGGGAACGTGTGCGAGACGCCATCAATCTCGATCAATGTTTTCCTCTACGCTCAAGGGGTGAACGGCAGGCTCGGCGCGGTTCTGCTGCCGGCCCTCGGGGTGGCGCTGGCGGTCGGCCTGTGGTGGCTGGCCACCGCCGTGTTCCCGGTCGACGCGGCGCTCGTGCCCGGGCCCGGCGCGGTGCTCGGCGCCTTCCGCGAGCTGCCGGGATACCTGCTCGCCCAGGCCGGGCACACGCTGGTCGAGGTGCTGGAGGGGTTCGCCGCCGCGGTGGTGGCCGGCGCGTTCATCGCGCTCGCGCTGACCGGTTCGCGGGTGGTCGAGCGGATGGCGTTCCCGCTGCTGCTGGCGCTCAACTCGGTGCCGAAGGTGGCGGTCGCGCCGCTGCTGGTGCTCTGGTTCGGTTTCGGCCAGCTGCCCAAGGTCATCATGGTGTTCCTGGTCTGCTTCTTCCCGGTGGTGATCTCAATGGTCAGCGGCCTGGCCGCGACCCCGCCCGAGTTCGTCGAGCTGGCCCGGTCGCTGGAGGCGCCCGGGTGGCAGGCGTTCGTCAAGGTGCGGGTGCCCAGCGCGCTGCCGCAGGTCTTCGTCGGCCTCAAGGTCGGCATGACGCTGGCCGTGATCGGGGCGGTGATCAGCGAGTTCCAGGCCGGCACGGTGGCCGGCCTGGGTTTCGTCATCGCGGTGTCGACCGGGCAGACCGAGACCGCGCAGACGTTCGCCGCCGTGGTGCTGCTGGCGCTGCTCAGCATCGTGCTCTACTACGGCCTGGTCGCCGTCGAACGGCTGGTGATTCCCTGGTCCCGGCCGTAGACGCCGCTGGTCTGGATGGTCAGGTAGCCGTTGAGGGCGACGTCCGGGTTCATCAGCGCGCCGGCGATCTCCGCCAGTTCGGCCCCGGTGATCCCGAGCGACAGGTAGTCGTCGCGGAGCTGCCCGATCCCGGCCCGGAGCAGGCGGCAACCGGGCCCGCCGCCGCGCCATTCCGTCCCGTACGCGTACACCCGCACGTCGGTGAGCCCGGCCGCGTAGAACGCGGAATGCGCCCGCCGGGACCAGGAACGGTCGTTGCCGTGGCCGGCCAGCGCGCTGGTGTGCAGCGTCTGAAAGCGGGCGAGCAGTGCGGCGGTTTGCGGATCGGGCGCGTGCGCCACCACTTCGGCACCGGCCGGTGGCAGGAAGTCCTCGGTCAGCAGCACCCCGCCCGGCGACAGGGCGTCCACCATGTGCCGGACGGCCAGGTCGCGTTCCGGCAGATGGTTGAGCAGCAGCCGGGCGTGCACCAGGTCGAAGCGGCCCAGCGGCGTTCCCGAGGTGATGTCGTGTTCCTTGACGGTGAGCCGGGGATGCCGGGGAATGTGCTGGGGCTTGAGATCGGTGGCGACGACCGCCGAGGCCTGCGCGGCGAGCCACACCGCGACGCTTCCGCCGCCCGCCGCGACTTCGAGGCAGCGGCGGCCGGGCAGCGGGACGAGTTCCGAGATGCGCTGCCGGGTGGCCGGGTCGAGCAGTTCGGCGAGCGCGGTGTGGTGGTCGGGCGCCTGGGCGCTGCTGTTGTCGAAGGCGTATCCCCGGGCGCTGGTCATCGGACGCCCGCCTTGGTGGTCACGCCGAAGTCGATCACGTCGTCCGGTTTCAGCCCCGCCCTGGCCAGTCCCGCCGCCTGCAGCACCGCGATGCCGCGGGTCACCTTCGCCGGATCGAGCGAGAACGGCCCGACGTACGGCTTCAGGTTCCGGTCGATGGCCGTGACCACCGCGCCCTTGACCGTGGGCAGTCGCTGTTGCACGAGCCGCCCCGCCTCCTCGGGCTGGTCGACGGTGAACCGCACGGTCCTGGCCATCGCGCTCGCGAACTTCTGCGCGAGCCCCGGATCCGACGTCAGAACCCCGCTCGTGGCGATGATGACGGTGCCGTACAGGTCGCCGATGAATTCGCCGTACGGGAAGGCCACCGCGGTCTTTCCCGGCGCCGCGTTCTGCACGTTCGCGGTGTCGGTCGCGTAGCCGCCGATCGCGTCGACCCGTCCCGAGGCGAGTAGCGCCGGCAGCTGGTCGGTGGGGGCCTGCACGAATCTGCAGCTGCCCGGATCGAAACCGACCGCCCGCGCGTACGAGGGAAAGAGCGTCTGCGTCGCGGCCGCCGGCGCGGCACCCAGGGTGCGTCCGGCCAGGTCGGCGGGTTTGCCGATGCCCCGGCCGGTCAGCGTGATCATGCTCAGCAGGGTGGCGTTCTGCAGTGCCATGATCGCCCGGTAGTCCGCGAAATTGGTCCGGCCCCGGATGGCGCTGACGTAGTCGAGGCTGGCGAACTGCGCCTTGCCGGCGGCCAGCGATTTGAGATTGGCGTCGCTGGGTTGCCCCGGCAGCACGGTGAGATCGATGCCCACCTCGGAGAAGAACCCCTTGGCCAGCCCGACCCACGCGTACGTCTCGCGGGGCGTGGTCCCGTACGCGGTGAGGAAGGTCGCTTTCGTTCCGGCCGCCGGCGAGGACGTGCCGGTGTCCGAACAGGCGGCCAGCACCGGTGTCGCGAGCAGGCCGGCGATCAGCCGGCGTCGAGTGGTCATGGCTACCCCCGTGGCCTCAATAGATCGACACATGTCGAATAGTTGAGACTAAACCGGACAGTGACGATCCTCAATGGAGCGTCGCCGGCCCGACACTGGCCCCGGCGTCCGGGATCAGCCGAGCCAGCGGTCGAACCACGCGCGGGTCCGGCGCAGGACGTCGAGCTGGTGGGCGCGCTCGCGGAACGAGTGACCCTCCCGCGGATAGATCACGAACTCGTGCTCGGCGCCGAAGTGGCGCAGCGCGCGGTGCAGGTACACGGCCTGTCCGACCGGGACATTGGTGTCCTCGGCGCCGTGCAGGATGAGCACCGGCGTGCGGATGCGGCCCGCGAACGAGACCGGGCTGACCGCGTCGTGCGGGTGCGGGCCGGCGCCCTCCCAGCCGGTGCTGCCGCCGAGTGCGGCCTCGAACCGGCCGTTCTGCCCGTACGCGGCGAGCATGCCCCAGTCGGCGACGCCCGCCCCGACCAGCGCGGCCCGGAAGCGCCCGGTCCGGCCGACCGCCCACGCGGCCATGAACCCGCCGTGGCTCCAGCCGGCGATGCCCAGCCGGCCGGGGTCGGCGACGCCCCGGGCGACAAGCAGGTCGATGCCGGTCAGGATGTCGGTCCACTCCTCCCGGCCGACCCGGCCGGCGACCCGGGCCGCGAAATCGTGGCCGTGGCCCTGACCGCCGCGCGGGTTGGGCAGGAACACCGCGTATCCGGCGGCGGCCAGCCACTGGGCGCTGGGGTCCCAGGACAGCTGGAGACGGTCGGCGTGCCGGTCGTACGGGCCGCCGTGCACGATCGTGACCAGCGGGAGAGGCCCCTCGGAAACCCCGGGCGGGAGCACGAGAAGGCCGTCGAGTTCCAGGCCGTCGGAGGCCCGGTAGTGCAGCGGCCGCTGCGCTCCGAGCGTGATGCCGGCCAGTTCCGGGCGCGTGTCGGTGATCCGTCGCAGCGGCCCGGCCACCGGCCCGGCGTACACGTCGGCCGGGCGGTAGCGGGTGCTGCCCAGCGCCGCGATCCGGTCGCCGGCGGCGGTGAGATGGTCGAGGCGTCCCGGATGGTGCGACAGGGTCGTGACGCCGGCCGGATCGAGCCGGGCCAGGGTCGTGTCCAGGCCGTCGGCGAACAGGACCAGGGGAGCACCGCCGGTCTGGCACAGTTCGGTGGGACACCGGGGAAGGCCGGCGGTGTGGTTGTGGCCGGCGACGTCGAAGACGGCGGTTCCGGCCTGCAGGCCCGGCGGGGTGAGGGCGAGATAGCCGAGCTGGTGACCGGACGGAGACGGCCACCAGGCGAGAGAGCGCGCGTCGACCCCGGCCGGGCCGAGATCCGACGCGGTGCCGGTAGCCGGATCGAACAGGTGAAGCCGCCCGGTGCGAGGGCCGTGGTCGTCGTCCGAACTCTCCCGGGTGAGCACCGCGAGGGGGCCGCCGCCGGGCCGTTGCCGCAGCTCCACCACGTGCCGCCCGGCGAACACGTCCGGCGTGCCGATCAGGCCGGTGCGCAGGTCGAGCAGGCGCAGCCGGGCCCGCCGCTCATGCACGCCGACGACCAGCGGATCGTCGTCGTCGCGTACGTCCTCGGCGATCAGCGCGACGACGACGGAGTCGGCCAGCGGCAGGTGGTCGGCGATGCCGGCGTCCGGGCCGGTCAGCGCCGTCACCGTGCCGTCGGCGAGGACGAACCGGTGAACAGCGCCGCCGGACAGGAAGAACAGCGTGCCCGAGTCCGCCGACCAGCGCGGCCGGGACCCGGCCGCCGCAACCCGGCGGGCCGGCGCGCCGCCGTCCACGTCGGCGATCCACAGTTCGCCCGGGGTGAGAACGTATGCGAGCAGGCGGCCGTCCGGGGCCAGGGCCGGGGTCCGCGGGGCGCGGCCGTCGACGACGAGTTCGGCGGTCAGTCCTTCTCGAGCGGCCACCGCGTCAGTGTGGCGCAACGCGGCAGATCCGCGAAACGGCCGCGGGCGGCGCCGAACCGGGCTTTCATGGACGGGTGACCGTCGAACACACCGGCCGGGCCGCGCCGGTTCCCGCTGGCGCGACCGTCGTCGAGCTGTCGCGACGGGTGCGGCTGGAGGTCACGGACGCCACCCGGCTGATCGGGGCCGCGATCGACGCCGGCTGGGAGAACCCGGACGGCTTCGCGATCGACGACCCGCACGCCGCCGTCGACGCCGCCCTCTGGCTGTGGACGCTGCACTCCTCGGCGATGCCCGGCGTCGACGTGCTCTCCGACGGCGGCGAGGCCGGCTTCGCGGAGCATTAGAAAGGTCCGCCGGAAGCTTCCGGCGGTGCGTTCTCCCGTACGCGGCGCCCGCTGTCCGACGACGACATCGCGCGCGACGTCAGTACGGGCAGTGCGGCCAGGCAGAGCAGCGTGGTCGCCACCGCGAGGGTCGCCCGCGCGCCGATCAGCGTTCCCAGCCCGCCTCCGGCCAGGGCACCGAGTGCGCTCGCCGTGCCGACGCCGAGCCGGATCGTCGCGTTGGCCTTGCCCAGCTGGCCGAGCGGGCACACCAGCTGGCGGTAGGAATACTGCGCGATGTCGAACAGCACGAACCGGGCCGACGACAGGACCAGGAACAGGCCGACCAGCACGGGCGCGCTGCCCCGGGTGGTCACCGCGGCCAGGAAGCCGGCCGGCGAGGCGAGCACGGCGAGCCACATGACCCGGATCGACCCGGCGCGCCGCATGACGGGCCGGGCCAGCAGGGCGGCGGCCAAGCCCCCGGCTTCGCCGATGCCGAGGAGCACGCCGACTCCGGTGGCGCTCACGCCGAGGTCGCGGACGAGGAAATAGACGAGGACGGCGTTGACCATGCCGAGGCACAGCATCGAACCGATCGTGCCGATCGCGGTGCGGGCCAGCACGCTGTCGGCGGCGACCAGCCGGAACCCGTCCCGGACCTCGTGCCGTAGCGCGACCCGCCGCCGGGCCGGTCGCGCGACGTCGCCGGGGACCTTCGGCAACAACAGTGAGGCGGCACTGACCAGGAACGACAGCGCGTCGAAGAGGACGACGGTGGCCGCGCTGAACACCCCGATCAGCAGCGCGGCGACGCCGGGGCCGGAGACCCGGGCGACCGCCTCGGTGGTGCTGATCTTCGCGTTGGCGTCGGGCAGGGCGGCCGGGGTCACGAAGATCGGGTAGTAGGCGTGATAGGCGAGCCCGAACACCACGCCGAGCACCCCGGTGAGGAAGGCGACCAGATAGAGCTGGGCCAGCCCCGAGGCCAGCGGAACAGTGGCCAGCAGCAGGAACCGGCCGACGTCGGCCGCGACCATCAGCCGCCGTTTGCGGGAGCGGTCGACCAGCACCCCGGCCGGGATCGAGGCCAGCAGGTACGCCCCGGTGGCGCACGCCTGCAGCACGCCGACCTGGCCGGTGCCCGCCCCGAGTGTGCCGATGGCCAGCAGCGGCAGGGCGAGCCCGGTGATCGCGCTGCCCATCTCGCTGACGGTCTGCCCGGCCCGGAGGGCCACGAAATTATGGTCTCGCCACAGGCTGGGCACGCCTGGCAGGCTAGGCCGGCGGTACGACAGGAACGGGTAGGAGCGCATGCCGGAAACCGATGTGGACTATCTGCGGCAGATCGAGCTGCTGGCCCGCGACGTGACCGAGGCGGCCGGCGACCCGACGGCGCTGCGGGAGGCGGTCGAGGCGCTCCGGGAGCAGATCCGGTATCAGCATTTCGTGGGCGACGGCTGCGTCGACGACGACCGGACGATGCTGCACCTGGGCGGGGCGGCGATCGTCACCCCGGAGTACGACAGTTACGAGCTGGGGTGCGCCCGGCTCGGGGTCGAGGCGCGCCCGGAGGGGTGGGCGCTCTGGTACACGTGGGACGACCAGGCGCGGGCCCACACCATGGTGACGACCGCTCTCGAGACGACCCGGGGGCTCCTGGAGAACTGGGCGCTGGGCCGCGACGTACATCCGGCGCAGCCCGACCGGGCGCAGGTGGCCTCGGTCGTGCGGGGGTGGACCGGCCCGATCGTTCTGTCGCCGAGCCACACCCGGGCGGTCGGCCTGCCGAGCCGCTGAAACTGTGTTGCCGCGCGGGGCAGGATCAACGGCATGACATCCATGCTGCACGTGGCGACCACCGGCTCGGACTCTTCCCGCGGCGACGCGGCCGGCCCGTTCCGCACGATCAACCGGGCGGCCGCCGTCGCGCAGCCGGGCGACACCGTCATCGTCCACGCGGGGGAATACCGGGAGTGGGTGAAGCCGCGCCGGGGCGGGCTCAGCGACTCCCGCCGCATCACCTATCAGGCCGCCGAGGGTGAGCATGTGGTCATCAAGGGCTCGGAGCGGATCACCGACTGGGTCAACGACGGCGGCACGGTGTGGAAGGCCGTCGTTCCCAACGCGGTGTTCGGCGACTTCAACCCGTACGCCGAGGAGGTCGGCGGCGACTGGATCGTCTACGAGGAGGGCGCGCCGCGCCGGCATCTCGGCGACGTCTACCTCAACGGCCTGAGCTTCTACGAGGTCGGCAGCCGCGCTGACGTCGACCACCCGGCCGAGCGGACGGAGATGGTCGACCACTGGACCGGCGTCGCCGGCCCGGTCCGCGATGTCCGGCAGACCATGCTCGTCTGGTACGCGGAAGCCGGCGAGGAAGTCACGACGATCTGGGCCAATTTCCACGACGAAGATCCCAACGCCGAGCTCACCGAGATCAACGTGCGCCGGTCGGTGTTCTACCCGGCCGAGCACCACCTCGACTACATCACCGTCCGCGGCTTCGAGCTCGCCCACGCGGCCTGCCCGTGGACGCCGCCGACGGCCGACCAGCCCGGCCTGATCGGCCCGAACTGGGCCAAGGGCTGGATCATCGAGGACAACGTCATCCACGACGCCAAGTGCTCCGCGATCTCGCTCGGTAAAGAGGGCTCGACCGGCGACAACTTCGCGACCCGGCGGGGGGACAAGCCGGGTTACCAGTACCAGCTCGAGTCGGTGTTCGCGGCCCGCCAGATCGGCTGGGACCGCGAGCACATCGGCTCGCACGTGGTGCGGCGCAACACGATTCACGACTGCGGGCAGAACGGCATCGTCGGCCACCTGGGCTGTGTGTTCTCGACCATCGAGGACAACCACATCTACCACATCGCCGTCAAACGCGAGTTCTACGGCTACGAGATCGGCGGCATCAAGTTGCACGCGGCGATCGACGTGACGATCCGCCACAACCGGATCCACGACTGCACGCTCGGCACGTGGCTGGACTGGCAGGCCCAGGGCACGCGGGTCTCCCGCAACCTCTACTACCGCAACGGCCGCGACCTGTTCATCGAGGTCAGCCACGGCCCGTTCGTCGTCGACCACAACGTTCTCGCCTCGCCGGCCGCGCTCGAACTGCACAGCCAGGGCGGCGCGTTCGTCGACAACCTGGTGCTGGGCACGCTGTGGCTCGAGCAGGTCCTCGACCGGCCGACGCCGTACCACCGGCCGCACAGCACGCAGGTCGCCGGTTACGCCGCGGTCGTGGGCGGCGACGACCGCTACCGCGGGAACGTGTTCATCGGCGGGGACCCCGCGGCGGCGTACGGAAAAAAGGGTTTTGCCGGGAACCCGGCCTTCGCCGGCACCGCCGCCTACGACGGCTATCCGGCCTCGGCCCAGGCCTACCGCGAACGGACGGACGGGATCGAGGGGGACCACCAGCGCTTCGCGGGGCTCAAGCAGGCCGTGTACGCCGTGAGCAACGTCTACGCCGCCGGCGCCCGTCCCTTCGACGGTGAGCGGGATCCGGTCCTGCTCGGCCCGGCCGGCGCGGAGATCGTCGACGAGGGCGGCGCCGTCTACCTGGTGACCGACCTGCCGGACGGCTTCGCCCGGGCCGCCCACGCCGTGGTGACCGGCGCCGACCTGCCCCGGGTGCGGATCGCGGACGCCGGCTTCGAGGAGCTCGACGGCTCCCCGGTGCTCCTCGGCGTGGACCTGACCGGAGCGGCTCGCCCGCGGGACTCGGAGGCGGCGGCGGGTCCGATCGCCGGCCTCGCCCCGGGCCGCGGCCGCCGGCGTGTGTGGTGAGCGACCGGGGCTGAGATCATCCGGGCATGAGCACCGTACTGATCACCGGCGTGACCGGTCACCTGGGCACGTCCGTGGCCGCCCGCGCGGCCGCCGCCGGCTGGGTCGTCACCGGGAGCCGTTTCCGCAGCGCCGGGCCCGGCGCCGAGCGCCTCGACATCCGCGACCGGGCGGCCGTCCACGACCTGGTCTCCCGGGTGCGGCCGGACGTCGTGATCCATACCGCGGCGGCGCGGGACGACTGGCGGACGATCGCCGACGGGACCGCGCACGTCGCGCTGGCCGCGGCCGCGGTCGGGGCCCGGCTGGTGCACGTGTCGACCGACGCCGTGTTCTCGGGCGGGCAGGTCCACTACGACGAGTCGGCGCTGCCCGACCCGATCTACCGCTACGGCGCGGCCAAGGCCGCGGCCGAGACGGCGGTCGCGGCGATCGACCCGCTCGCGGCCCTGATCCGTACGTCGCTGATCCTCGGACACGGCACCGGACAGCACGAGCGCCTGGTCCACGACCTGGCGTCGGGGCGGGCCCAGGGTGCGCTGTTCACCGACATGGTCCGCATGCCGGTCCACGTCGACGACCTGGCCGGCGCGCTGCTGGAGGTCGCGGCGACGCCGTACGCGGGGGTGCTCAACGTGGCCGGCCCGGAGGCCGTCAGCCGCTACGACCTGGGTCTGCTGGTCGCCGCGCGTGACGGCCTGGACCCGCAGTCCCTGCCGTCCTCGACGATCGCCGGATCGGGGCTGAACCTGGCTCGGGACGTCCGCCTGAACTGTGACCGGGCGCGGTCGCTGCTGACGGTGCGGCTGCGCGGCGCGCGCGAGTTCCTGGCCGGGAAAACCGCCTGAAATCCGGTGGCCCGGCGGGGATACTCGGCGCGGCCGCGGGTTCGGCGCGGCCGCTTCAGGAGAGGAACACCATGAGGACGATCCGGGTCACCGTGCGGGGCGCCTTCGACGGGCTGACGCCCGCCCAGGTCGAGCGTTTGACGAGGGAGCAGGCTGAGCACGACTTCCTGCGGACGGAGTACACGCCCGAGGGCTATCTCGCGTACGACGTGCCCGCCCGGCCGTTCTTCACGTTCCGGTTCGCCGAGCAGGCCGACGACGAGGCCGGCGTCGCGGCGGCGACCGCCCGGGCCGAGGCGAAGGCGGTCGCGTGGATGGCGTCGCACGGTTATCCGGTCAAGAACGTGACCGCGCAGGCGGTCGACATGTCCGAGGTGCCGCTGGGCAAGCGCGGCAAACGGGAGGCGGCCCGCCACGACAGGCCTTAATTCGGTTGCCGCCGGCGGCCCGGCCTGATGGGGTGAACCGGTAGGCGACGTCGAGCGGAAAGAGCGGGAAATGCGAGCTGCGTCCATGTCCAAGACGGCATTTATCCAGCTCACGGAGAGGACCGCCTCGTTTGTCTTCGCTCAATCTCGGCATTCTCGCCCATGTCGACGCCGGTAAGACCTCTCTGACCGAGCGCCTGCTGTTCACCGCGGGCGTCATCGGCACCATCGGCCGGGTCGACGACGGCAGCACCACGACCGACTCGCTCGACCTGGAGCGCCGCCGCGGCATCACCATCAAGTCGGCGGTGGTGTCGTTCCCGCTGCGCGGCACCACGGTCAACCTGATCGACACGCCCGGCCACCCCGACTTCATCGCCGAGGTGGAGCGGGTGCTCGGCGTGCTCGACGGCGCCGTGCTGGTGGTGTCGGCGGTCGAGGGCGTACAGGCGCAGACCCGGGTGCTGCTGCGCACCCTGCACCGCCTCGCCATCCCGACCTTGATCTTCGTCAACAAGATCGACCGGGCCGGGGCGCGGGTCGACGGGCTGCTCGACGAGATCGCCGCCGGGCTCGGCCCGCGCATCATCCCGATGTCGGCGGTCGCCGGGGCCGGCACCAGGGCGGCGACGGTCGCTCCCGCGCCGGACCTGCTGCGCCTGGCCGATCACGACGACGACGTGCTGGCCGCGTTCGTCGCCGGCCGGCCGCTGCCCGCGCCCTACGCCCGCGGCGACACGCATCCGGTCTACTTCGGCTCGGCGATCACCGGTGCCGGCGTCGACGGGCTGATCGACGGCATCACGACGCTGCTGGCGCCCGCCTGCGCCGGCCCGGACGTCTCACCGCGGGGAACCATCTTCAAGATCGATCGCGGGCCGGCCGGGGAGAAGCGCGCCTACGTGCGCATGTTCGCCGGCGAGATCCGGGTCCGCGCCACCGTCGGCCCGGACAAGATCACCGGAATCGAGCGCTTCGCCGACGGCGGCCTGCGCCCGGCGGGGTCGCTGCGGGCGGGCGAGATCGGCCTGCTGCGCGGCCTGGAGAAGATCAAAATCGGAGACCCCCTGGGCGTACGCGATCCCGCCGCGGCCCAGCCGCATTTCGCCCCGCCGTCGCTCGAGACCACGGTCGTACCGCGCCACCGGTCCGACCGGGGTGCCCTGCACGCGGCCCTCGCCGAGCTGGCCGAACAGGATCCGCTGATCAACCTGCGGGGTGAGGACGTCGTCTCCCTCTACGGCGAGGTGCAGAAGGAGGTCATCGAGGCGACCCTGGCCGCGGAGTACGGGCTCCCGGTCTCGTTCGAGGAGACCACCACGCTGTGCGTCGAGAGGCTGGCCGGCCGCGGTGCGGCGTACGAGCTGAACAAGGTCGCCCCGAACCCGTTCCTGGCCACCGTCGGCCTGCGGGTCGCGCCGGCGGCGCCCGGCAGCGGCATCAGTTTCGGCCTGGCGGTCGAGCCGGGTTCGATGCCGCCCGCGTTCTTCAAGGCGGTCGAGGAGACGGTCACCGAGACGCTGCGGCAGGGCCTGTACGGCTGGCCGGTCCCGGACTGCGCGGTCACGATGACCCACGCCGGCTATTCGGCCCGGCAGAGCCACTCCCACGCGGTCTTCGACAAGAGCATGTCCTCGACCGCGGGCGACTTCCGCAACCTGACGCCGCTGGTGCTGGCCGAGGCGCTGCGCCGGGCCGGCACGACCGTGCTCGAGCCGGTCCACGCGTTCACCGCCCTGGTTCCGCCGGACACGATCCCGGCCCTGCTGCCGGTGCTGGCCCGGCTGCGGGCGGTGCCGCTCGCCACGACCGAGGCCGGGGTCAGCGGCGAGATCCCGGCCGCCCGGGTGCACGACCTCGTCCGCGCCCTGCCCGGCCTGACCCGCGGCGAGGGCGTCCTGGAGAACGCGTTCGACCACTACGAGCCGGTCCACGGTCCCGTGCCGGCCCGCAAACGCACCGACGCCAATCCTCTCGACCGCAAGGAGTACCTGCTGCGCGTGCTGCGCCGGGCCGGAGCCAGGGAGCAACCATGAAGATGCACGACGACGAGCTCGACATCGACGACGGGCTGGTCCGGCGCCTGCTGCGCGCGCAGTTCCCGCAGTGGGCCGGCCTCCCGCTGAAGCCGGTGGGAGCGGGCACCGCCCACGTGATGATGCGTCTCGGCGACGACCTGGTGGTCCGGCTGCCCCGGCAGGCCACCTCCACCGACGTCGAGCTCGAACAGCGGTGGCTGCCGGTCCTCGCCCCGCGGCTGCCGCTGCCCGTACCGGTTCCGGTCGGCTTCGGCGCCGCCCCGGAGGACTATCCGGCGCGGTGGTCGGTGCAGAGCTGGCTGGACGGCGATCACGACTTCACCGACCTGCGGTCGTGCGCACTCCAGCTGGCCTCGTTCCTGACCGCGCTCCGCCAGGTCTCCCCGGCGGGCGCGCCGGACGGCTACCGGGGCGGCCGCCCGACCGGCTGGGACGACGCCGTGCGGCGCGGGCTGCGGGATCTCGACGTGCCCGGCGGAGCGGCGTTCTGGGAGCGGTCGTGGGACGTGCCCGGCTGGGCCGGCCCGAAGGTGTGGACCCACGGCGACCTGCTGCCGACCAACCTGCTGGCCTCGGGCGGCCGGCTCGCCGCGGTGCTCGACTTCGGCTGCGCCGGCGCCGGGGACCCGGCCTGCGATCTCATGCCGGCGTGGACGCTGTTCGACGACGCGAGCCGCCCGGTGTTCCGCTCGGCCGCCGACGTCGACGACGCGACCTGGGAGCGGGGCCGCGCGTGGGCGTTCGCGTTCGGCATCTCGGCCTGGCACTACTACGCCGGCCGCAACCCGCCGTTCGCCGAACTCGGCCGCCGCACCGTCAACCACGTGTTGACTTCTTAGCCGTCGTCAACCTAGAGTTGACGGCATGACGCAGATCAAGCCTCCCGTCCGCCTGGACGACCTCATCGCCGCCATCACCAGCAACGAGGACGACGCCCTGTCCCGGCTCTCCCACGCGGTCGAGCTCGCCGACCACCTCGGCGAGTTGTCCGACCACCTGATCGGCCACTTCGTCGACCAGGCCCGCCGCTCGGGCGCGTCGTGGACCGACATCGGCCGCAGCATGGGGGTCACCAAGCAGGCGGCCCAGAAACGGTTCGTGACCAAGGACGAGCCCGACCCGTCGCAGGGCTTCAAGCGCTACACGGTGCCCGCCCGCAGCGCGATCGTGGCCTCGATGAACGCGGCCAAGGAGTCGGGCCACCGCGAGATCTACCCGGAGCACCTGGCGCTCGGCGCGCTGGACGTGCCGGAGAGCGTGGCGCTCGCCGCCCTCGCCGCGCAGGGGGTCGACCCGGCCGTGGCCCGGCGGGTCCTGACCGCCGCGCTGCCGGCGGCCGGCGACGGCGAGATGCCGACGCTGACCCCGTTCGACGCGCGCTCCCGCAAGGCCCTGGAGCTGACCTTCCGGGAGGCGCTGCGACTCGGCCACGAGTGGGTCGGCACCGGCCACATCCTGCTCGCGCTGCTGGAGGAGGAGCCCGACGGCGGCGTGCTGGCCGGTCTGGGCCTCACCAAGCCGGCCACCGACGAGGCCGTCGCCGCCGCGACCCCCGAGCCGACCGGCGCGTAGCCGGCCGCAGGCGCGCACGTCGCGCACAGTCGGCCGCAGGCGCGCACGTCGCGCACAGTCGGCCGCAGGCGCGCACGTCGCGCACAGTCGGCCGCAGGCGCGCACGTCGCGCACAGTCGGCCGCAGGCGCGCACATGTTGACCGAATCAACACGGTCAACGTTGACGTCAACATTGACCGTGTTGAGGCGCCGACTCGTCCCGACGCGGCCAGTTCCAGACGCGAATCAACGTTTACCTTCAACCTGTGCGTCAGCTCAGGTCGACGACGCGACTGGCTGGGGCCGGCTCGAGCTGATGGTCAATATTGACCATCAGCATTGACCATCCGCTCGCGTCGACACGTCCGCGCGGCCGGCTCGATCCGACGGTCAACGTTGACCGTCAATGTTGACCGTCGGATCCAGTCAACATGTCCCGGCGCGGCCGGCTCGATCTGGCCGTCAGCATCGACCGTCAATGTTGACGGCCGGGATCGAGTCGACGCGTCCGGGCGCGGCTAGTTCCAGACGAGGGCGTCGCCGACCGCGCGCTGGGTGCCGCCGCTCGGGGTGTTGATCAGGGCGCCGCGGGCGACCATCGTGGTCGAGCCGCCGCCGTCCAGGTTGATCGCGTCGCGCAGGCCGAGTGCCTGGGCGACGCGCGCCGTCTCGTCGAGCGTGGTGCCGACGCTAGTGGTGAGCCGCCCGTCGAGCGCGGCCAGCACGATTTTCCCGCCGGCCGTGGTGCCCGCGATCGTGCGCGGGTTGCGGTCGAAGAAGCTGCCGCTGCCGGTGGGCACGACGTTCTGACCGTCCTTGAGCAGTTGGTAACGGCCGGTCACCCCGTACAGCCCGGGCCGCGGGGAAACCCGCCGGCCGCTGTCGTCGGTGAGGTTCGAGGTTTCGCGCAGGCAACCGGTGGCCAGGCTCAGCAGCGGGCCGGCCTGGGCGCCGGTGGCCTGGATCGCGGTCTGCCCGCTCTTCAAGGTGGTGCCGCGGACGCCCGCGGTGCGCACGACGCAGTCCCGGCGGTCGAGCACGACCTCGGCGCCGGGCCCGGCCGGCGTCTGCGCGGCGAACTCGGGCGTGATCTCGGTGACCTGGCCGGCGGCGGCGGGCGGCTCGTCCACCAGGGCGACCGGCAGGCTCGCCCCGGTGCGCGGGTTGGCCAGGCTGCCGGTCCAGTGCAGACGGCCGACGGTCATCGTGTTGCGGTCGGCGTCGATCAGCAGGTCGGCCTCGGTCGGGTCGGTCGTCGGGTCGCTGAGCAGCTTGCCGTCGTAGAGGCCGAGCCCGACCGGCGTCCCCGGATACTGCGCGCTGGCGGTGAACGTGAAGAACGAGGCGTTCACCGCGGCCAGGGCGTGGGCCTGGGCGGCGAGGTCGGTCACGGTCTCCGTCCGCGACAGGTCTTCTCCGTACGTCGCCCGCAGGTGACCGTGGGCCCGGCGCGGGTCGATCGTGAGCACGTCCACTCGCCACGGTCCCCGGGTCGTGGTGTTGATCTGGTCGGCCGGGGCGGGGTCGGTGCCGCGTACGATCTCGGTCAGCGTCACGCCGGGGGCGAGGGTCCGGGTCGTCCGGGTCTCGGCGAGGTCGTTGTCGCCGAGCGGGAGCGCCGGTGCGGGATGGGCCGCCGGGGCCAGGGTGGCCAGCAGGACAGCGGTGACCAGCTGATTAATCATGGTCGATATCGTGGTGGGCCGCGGTGACCGCCGGTGGAACACCGGATGGCGACCCCTGACGAATGTCATGCCGGACAGATGACACGCCGCCCGCGGTGCGGCAACCGGGGGACGCGAGGATGTTCGACATGACCCTCACCGCCCAACCGAATCTCGCGGCCCGCGGCTCCAACGAGCTGGCCGTCGACCTTGACGGTGTCGTCAAGCGCTTCGGCGCAGTGACCGCCGTCGACGGCATAAGCCTGCGCATCCGGCCCGGGGAGGTCGTCGCGCTGCTCGGCCCGAACGGCGCCGGCAAGACCACGACCGTCGACATGCTGCTCGGCCTGTCCCACCCGAACGAGGGCTCGGTGCAGGTGTACGGCCGGCCGCCGCACGACGCGGTCGCGCTGGGCCTGGTCTCCGCGGTCATGCAGACCGGGGGACTGCTCAAGGACTACACGGTCGAGGAGACCGCCCGGCTGACCGCGGTGCTGTTCGGCCGGCCGGCGAGCGTGGCCAGGGAGGCCCTCGAACGGGCCGGTCTCGCCGACATCGGTGACCGCAAGGTCGGCAAGTGCTCGGGCGGCCAGCAGCAGCGGCTGCGGTTCGCGATGGCGCTGGTGCCCGACCCCGAGCTGCTGATCCTCGACGAGCCGACGACCGGCATGGACGTCAACGGCCGGCACGAGTTCTGGTCGGCGATCCGCGACGACGCGCGCGGCGGCCGTACGGTCATCTTCGCCACGCACTACCTGGAGGAGGCCGACGCGTACGCGGACCGGGTGGTCTTCGTCCGCCGCGGCAAGATCGTCGCCGACGGCACCTCGGCCGAGGTCAAGGCCCTGGCCAGCGGCCGCACGGTCCGCGCCACGCTGCCCGGCGCCAACGAGAGCGAGCTGGCGGCGCTACCCGGTGTCGAGCGCGTCGAGATCCGCGGCGACTCGGTCTTCCTGCACGGCCGCGAGACCGACGACATCGCCCGCTACCTGCTCAACCAGACCCCGGCGCGCGACCTGGAGATCACCTCGCGCAACCTCGAAGAGGCCTTCCTGGCCCTGACCGCCGACGACGCCCCGGAGGGCACCCGATGAGCACCGCAGCCGTGATGCCGGCCGCCCGGAGCCTGCCGAAGTTCGGCGGCTTCAACCTCGGCATGATCAAACTGGAGTTGCGCCGCATGCTGCGCAACCGCCGCACGGTCATCTTCACCTTCGTCTTCCCGGTCGTGTTCTTCCTGGCTTTCGGCACCAACAGTTCCTCGCGCAACGAGTCGGTCGGCCAGGGCGGCAACGTCACCGGCTACATCCTGATCAGCATGGCCGTCTACGGCGCGATGGTGTCGACCACCAGCGGTGGCGCGATGGTGTCGGTCGAGCGGGCGGCCGGCTGGAGCCGCCAGTTGCGGCTCACGCCGCTCAAGCCGATCGCGTACGTCGCGATCAAGCTGGTCCTGGCGATGATCATCGGCGCGGCGTCGGTCATCGTGACCGCGGTCGTCGGGGCGCTGGCCGGCGCCAAGCTGCCGGTGCACGCGTGGCTCGAATGCATCCCGCTGGCCTGGGTCTGCGCGCTCGTGTTCGCCGCGTTCGGCCTGTTCATGGGCTACCTGCTGCCGAGCGAGAACGTCATGCAGTTCCTCGGCCCGGCGCTGGCCATCCTCGCGTTCGCCGGTGGCCTGTTCGCGCCGGTCGACACGTTCGGCCACGTGTTCGCGACGATCGCCAAGTTCACCCCGGTCTACGGCGTCGGCGAACTGGCCCGTTACCCGCTGACCCACGACGGCAGCCTGTGGGTCGCGATCGTCAACGTGATCGCCTGGACCGCGATCTTCTCGGTCGGCGCGATGTGGCGGTTCCGCCGCGACACCGCCCGCGTCTGACCGGCCGGTAGCGTCACCGTCATGAGCGCGGCGAAGTCCCCCCACCGCTACGACGCGACCGCTCCGATAACCGCGGCCCCGTTCAAGGGCGCCAAGTACGGCTGGGTGTTCGCGGCGATCTGGCTGTTCTACCTGAGCGACAACGTCAGCGCGCTCTGGCGCCAGCAGAGCGAGTGGGCCCGCTATCTCGGCCTGGTCGCGGTCGCGGGTTTCGCCGTGGTGTACCTGTTCATGATCAGCCTGACCCGGCGCATGCGGTACGGCGTCACCCCGCCGGGCTTCGGGCGCCGGGCCGGGCTGGGCCTCGCCGCGATGCTGGTCCTGTTCGGGGCCCAGATCCCCGGGGCGGGCAGCCACGCGCTGACCTGCCTGGTGTACATCGCGGCGTACGGCATGGCCACGCTGCCGCTGCCGGCCGGCATCACCCTGGCGGTTCTGCTCTGCAGCGTCGCCGAGACGTTGCCGGGCGCGGTTCCCGGCTGGACCGACAACGGTTACGGCCTGGCCGTGCTGCTCGGCTCGCTGGCCACCTGGGGCATCCGGCTGGCGGCCGAGCGGCAGTACCGGCTCGGCGCGGCCCAGCAGGAGATCGCCGACCTGGCCGTGCAGAACGAACGGGCCCGCATCGCCTCCGACCTGCACGACATCCTCGGCCATTCGCTGACCGTGGTGACCGTGAAGGCGGAGCTGGCCCAGCGGCTGCTCGACGTCGACCTCGACCGGGCCCGCAAGGAACTGGCCGACCTGGAGGCGCTCGCCCGCGACGCGCTGTCCGACGTGCGCTCCACCGCCATGGGGGTGCGCGGCATCTCGCTGCCGGGTGAGATCGCCGCCGCCCGGGAGGCGCTGGCCGCGGCGAACGTCGAGGCCGACCTGCCGGGCGCGGCCGACGAGGTGCCGTCGCGCAACCGGGAACTTTTCGCCTGGACGATCCGGGAGGCGGTCACCAACATCGTCCGGCACAGCAAGGCCACGCACGCCCAGGTGAAGCTGGGCGCGGGGAGCGTGGAGATCATCGACGACGGTGTGGGGGGCGGCGTCGTCACCGCCGACGGCCAGGGCCTGACGGGCCTGCGCCGGCGTGCGGAGGCCCTGGGCGCCCGCCTGACGGTGGGCTGCCGCGAGAACGAGCCCGGCTTCCGGGTACGCGTGGAGGTCCCATCATGATCAAGTTGTTGCTCGCCGACGACCAGGCCCTGGTCCGGGGCGCGATGGCGGCCCTGCTCGACATGGAGCCCGACCTGAAGGTCGTGGCCGAGGTCGGCCGGGGCGACGAGGTCGTCGAGGCGGTTCGCGCCCACGACGTCGACGTCGCCCTGCTCGACGTGGAGATGCCGGGCCTGGACGGCGTGGCCGCGGCCCGCGAGCTGCACCGGGCGCTGCCGCGGTGCCGGGTGCTGATGGTGACCACGTTCGGCCGGGCCGGCTACCTGCGGCAGGCGATGGCGGCCGGGGCGAGCGGCTTCATCGTCAAGGACACCCCGGCCCGCCAGCTCGCCGACGCCGTACGCCGCGTCCACGAGGGCCTGCGCGTCGTCGACCCGGCCCTGGCGGCGCAGTCGCTGGCCCAGGGCGACTCGCCGCTGACCGAGCGGGAGACCGACGTGCTGCGCTCGGCCCGCGACGGCGGCACGGTCGCCGACATCGCCCGCGACCTGCACCTGTCCGAGGGCACGGTCCGCAACCATCTGTCGTCGGCGATCGGCAAGACCGGGGCGCGTACCCGCGCCGAGGCGGTCCGCCTGGCGGTCGACAACGGGTGGCTGCTGGCCTGAGCCGCGGATCTGCCGAAAGGGACGCCTCCGGGCGTCCCTTTCGAGTATTTAGGTGATTCTCGAACATGAGCAGAAGTGCCACGGTGCAACCGAGCGGCAACCGTAGGTGACCGTTTTCTGCACCCGCCGCCCCGAAGAGTTCTCCCCGTCAGCCGGTCAGCCGTCACGGCGACAACCACAGGGGGGAACCGACCATGAGCGCAGCCACGAAGACCGTCACCCGGGCCCAGGAAACTCTGATCCGCGACAACATGGCGCTCGTCGGCCACATGGTCCGGGAGATGCTCTTCAAGGTTCCGGCCCACGTGCACCGCGACGACCTGGCCTCGGCCGGCTACGCGGCGCTCGTCACGGCCGCGCAGGCGTTCGACGACGGCCGCGGCATCCCGTTCGGCCGGTTCGCCGCGATGCGGGTGCGGGGCGCCCTGCTCGACGAGCTGCGCAGCATGGACTGGGCGAGCCGCTCGGTGCGGGCCCGCGCCCGCCGCGCCGAGACCGCCCGCTCCGAGCTGACCGCCCAGCTGGGCCGAACGCCGAACGCGCAGGAACTGGCCCAACTGCTCGGCGTCGCGGTCAGCGAGCTGAGCAACGTCGACGACGACGTCCAGCGCGCCGCCGTGCTGTCGCTGCAGGGCTTCGCCGCCGGCACCGCCGACGACCTGGTCACCGAGCCGACCCTGAACCCGGAGGAGATGCTGCTGCACCGCGAGCGCATCGGCTACCTGCACGACGCCGTGGCCGTCCTGCCGGAGCGGCTGCGCTACGTCGTCGAGGCCTCGTTCCTGCAGGAGCGCCCCCTGTCGGAGGTCGCCGCGTCGCTGGGCGTCACCGAGTCGCGGGTGTCGCAGCTGCGCACCGAGGCGCTGGCGCTGCTCAAGGACGGCCTGACCACCCACATGGACCAGCAGGAGTCGTCGGTCGGCCGGGACGGCTGCGTGGCCCGCCGCCGCGCGGTCTACGCCGCGCAGATCGCCGCCCGCTCGACGATGTCGACCCGGCTGAGCGCCACCGACGCCCAGGGCTTCCGCAAGGCCGCCTGACCCGAGCTCCGACCGGGGCCGCCACGCTCACCGCGTGGCGGCCTCTTCGGTACGCGACGTGCCGCCGCCGGCCGAGCACGGGGCGAGGGCCGTTTCACCAGACGGGCGGATCGGCGTGCGGCCGGTTCCGCGGTCGGCGGTGCCGCGTGCGGCCCAGGCGACGCCGGGTCCGCGCTTCGCGCAGTCCGGGCGCGGCCGGCTGGGCGGAGCCGGGCGGCTGGGCCGAGCGGCGAGACCGATTGGCTGGGCTGGCTGACGGCGGGACCGGCCGCGGGATTGGCTGACGGCAGGGTCGGGTGGCGGGCCCGGCTGGCAGGGCGGCTGGCTGCGGGACCGGCCGCGGGATTGGCTGGCGGCAGGGTCGAATGGCGGCCCCGGTCGGCCGGGCTGGCTGGCGGCCGGGCTGGCTGGCGGCAGGGTCGTGCGGCGGGCCCGGTTGGGACGGCTGGCGGGGCCGAATGGCAACGCCGGCTAGCAGAGCCGGAAGGCGGGAAAGGGCGAGGCGAGCCGTTCCCGGGCGCCCGGGAGCAGTGGCATCAAGCCGGGCCGGTCAACCGCGGACGACTCGCCGCACGACCCGGTCGGGGTCTTGCTCGCTCAAGCTGTCGCGGTCGTCGCCGAACTCGCGGGCCGCCGCGCGCAGCAGTGCCGCGCCCTGGATGCCGGCCGGGACGCCGGTGATCAGGTCGCGACCGCAGAAGCTCCGCGAGTCAGGAACTGGTCGAGGGCCTCATGGAGCTGTGCCACCCGCGTGACATCGGCGCACGGGGGCGGGCGCCACCCGTTCCACATCGCCGGACGCGGACAGCGCCTGGGGAAAGGGCTTCGACGGTGTGCTCGACGACCGCCGTCACCGCTCCCGGTCCGTCGATCATGGCGTCACGATGCCACGCCCCGGTCCAGGACGGTGCCGGCGCGAGCCCGGTCGGCGAGGGCCACCGCGGCGCCCGACAGGCCGAGCAGCAGGGCGGCGGTCGCGAGCTGGGCGATCATCCAGGTCCAGCCCCAGGTCTCGAACGGCCCGGCCGTGAACGCGCGGTAGACCAGCACCGGCGGGTCGCCCTCGCCGGCCGCGCGGACCATCAGGCCCAGGTTGGCGTAGCACGCCGCCGCCGGGACGGCCACAGCCGCGAGTGCCGCGCCCGTCAGCGCCGCGGCAAGCCGGGACTGCCCGGGCGGCACCCGGCGCAGGCGGTAGGCCAGCGTGGCGGCGAGTGGCCACCCGGCCAGCAGCCCGAGCACGGCCCCGGCCACGGTCAGCGGCCACCGTGAGCCGTTGTCGGCCGGCCACACGCTGACGTCGACGAGGGCGTGGCCGGCCGTGACGTTGCCGGACACGCGCAGGTGCAGCCCGTCGCGGGTGCCGTCGAACCCGGTGCGGGTCAGCGGGATCGGTTGCCCGTCGGGCCCGTAGCTCGCCCCGCCGGTCAGCGGGCGCACCGGGGTCAGTGCCCAGCCGGCCCGCGCGAGCCGGGCCTGGGCCTGGGCGGGAGTCCAGCCGGGGGCGTCGGCGTCACTCCACCACAGGGGGACGGTGTGCGGCGCCGAGTCGCGCTGCTCGAACCGGTCGGTGCCGTCAGCGGCGAGGCGCGACAGCGCGCTGAAGCCGGCCCGGGAGGGGAGCCCGGCACCGGTCTGCGCGGCCACCAGCGAGCCGGCTGCCGCTCCGAGCGCGCCCAGCACCAGCGTGAGCATCAGGGCGCCGGCCCACGCGAGGGGCCGCCGCGACGGCAGCCGGAACCGCTGCCGGAGCCCGGCCGCCACCAGGTGCCACGCGTCGGCGACCGGCGGTCGCTGCCGCGACGGCGGGCTCATCTCGACCAGCGTGGTCACGATCTCGGCGGCATGGCGGCGCCGGTAGGCCGCCGGATAGGCCAGCATGAGCCGTTGGTAGGAGCGCTCGAGCCGGGTCATGCGGATACCTTACGGAGGGCGGCATATGCCGTCAACCGAGGCATCAGACGACTCGGGGCCACCACGCCGCCCGCGTGATGGCCCCGCCCCCGATCTGTGGCGCCGTCGTGAGCGCCTGCTACTACCTGCCACACGTCGCGCGGGCGGGCGCGGTTCACCCCGCGTACGCGAAACCGCCGGCGAGCCCGCCGGGCCGCCTCCGCAGCTGTTCCTCGGCCGCCGCCGCATTGCGGCGCAACCGTTCGATTTCGCCCGCGAGCACCCCGGCTCCGGCGTCGGTGAGCCGGTAGTAGCGCCGCAGCCGGCCCTCGACGGCCTCCTCGCGGTCGACCGTGATCAATTCCCGCTCGACGAGCCGGTCGAGGGCTCCGTAGAGGGTGCCGGCCCGCAGCTTGACCGTGCCGCCGGACAACTGCTCGACCTCCTGGATCACGCCGTAGCCGTGGCGGGGCGCGGCGGCCAGGGCGGCCAGGATGAGGAAGGTGGGCTCCTGCATGGCGATCACGTTACGACCGGCGCTATATATCGTCAACCGAGGTATCGGGTAAATCGGTTGCGGCGGGCCGCCTCAGGGGGCAGGGTGGGTCTCACGTCAACCGAAGGAGTGCCTTTCTCCATGTGACAGCGACCCGACCTCAGGTGAACTGCCCCCTGTCGGCGTCTGCCCTTGGAGACCTCCTTGTTGAAAATCTCTGCTCTCAGCTGTGCCCACGACGGCGACCTGCTGTTCCAGGGCCTCGATCTGGTGCTGGGCGCGGGTGACCGCATCGGCGTGGTCGGTCCCAACGGCGCCGGCAAGACCACCCTGCTGCGCACCCTCGCCGGCGAGCTCGATCCGGCGAGCGGCACCGTGACGGGAAACGGGCGCATCGCCCACGTCGCCCAGCAGATTGCCTACCCCGACGGCACGGTCGGCGGTTTCCTGCTCGGCGGCCTCGGCGAGCTGGCGGCGGTCACCGCGCGACTGCGGCACCTCGAAAAACAGCTGGCCGCCGGCCACGACGTCCTCGACGACTACGGCGTCGTCCAGGAGCGGTGGACCGCGCTCGAAGGCTGGACCGCCGAGACGAGACTCAGCGAGGTCCGCCAGCGCCTCGACATCGACCACATCGGCGACGACCGGCCGCTGCGCGACGTCTCCGGCGGCGAGCAGGCCCGCCTGATGCTGGCCCGGGCACTGCTCGACGAGCCCGACACGCTGCTGCTCGACGAGCCGACCAACCACCTCGACGCCGAGGGTGCCGCCTGGCTGCAGCAGTGGCTGGCGACCTACCCGGGTGGCGTTCTCGCGGTCAGCCACGACCGGGCGTTCCTCGACGCCACCGTCACCCGGGTCATCGAGCTCGACGGCATCCACGACGAGCCGCAGGACTATCCGGGCGGCGGCTACACGGCCTACCGGGAGGAGAAGCAGCGGCGCTGGCAGAAGCTGCTGCTCGACTACGAGGCCCAGGAGAAGGACCGCCGCCGGTGGGAGGCCGACATCGAGCGCACCAAGGACCAGGCGCGCGGGGTGGAGAACACGGTGCGCTCCGGCGCCGAGGCGCCGCATCTGCGCCGGGTGGCGCGGCTGGTGGCCCGCAAGGCCAAGGTCCGGGAACGCCGCCTGCAGCGGCAGATGGCTTCCGTACGCTGGATCGCCCG
This sequence comes from Actinoplanes sp. NPDC051411, assembly GCF_040682075.1. Lineage (NCBI taxonomy): Bacteria > Bacillati > Actinomycetota > Actinomycetes > Micromonosporales > Micromonosporaceae > Actinoplanes > Actinoplanes sp. NPDC051411. The sequence continues at coordinate 38,538 of NZ_JBFBAD010000060.1, forward strand.
CCCCCGCACCCGGCCGCCGCTGACCCTGGCGTTCCCCGACGACTCCCAGGAGCCGGGCGACGTGGTCCTCAAGGTACGTGACCTCTCCGTGGCCTACGGCGAGCGCCGGCTGTTGCGCAACGTCGACCTCGACGTGCGCCGCGGCGACCGCATCCTGATCACCGGCCGCAACGGGGCCGGCAAGACGACCCTGCTGCGGGCGCTGGCCGGCGACGGGACGGCCGTGCTCCCGCAGACCGACGACGGGCTGCGCACCGGCCGCACGATGATGGAGTTCTTCCGGTCCCAGGTGCCGGTCTACGTCGACGACGCCGAGAAACTGCTGCTGGGCCACCAGTTCGGCCCCGACCAGTGGGACAGCCCGCTGAACGCGCTGTCGGCCGGCGAACTGCGCCGCCTGCTGCTCGCGGTGCTGGTCAACAGCCCGGCCCGCATCCTGCTGCTCGACGAGCCGACCAACTTCCTCGACTTCGACGCGCTCGACGTGGTCGAGGAGGCGCTACGCCGCTACCGGGGCACCCTGGTGATCGTCACCCACGACCGGTACTTCGCCGGCGCGGTCGGCACGACCCGCCGCTGGCATGTCGGGAACGGTGAAGTGATCGAGAACTGAAAAGATGAGCGGCATGCAACCGGTGCCCCGCCAGATCCCCGGACTCCCGGCACTCGACGGGCCGGCCGAACAGGTCACCGAGGTGTGGCTGGCCAACCGGCGGCTCTCCGAGCACACCCGCTCGGCGTACCGGCGCGACGTGCACGGCTGGCTCGACTGGTGCCGCGAGCGCGGGCTCGATCCGCTGGGCGCCACCTTCCTCGACGTCAACGCGTACGCCCGCCAGCTGGAAGCGATCCCGCTCGCCGCGACCACCGTGGCCCGCAAGCTCTCCGGCGTGTCCAGCTGGTACGACTTCCTGCTGAAGCTGCGGGCGGTCGGCGCCAACCCGGTCGGCGGCGCCGACCGGCCCTACATCGACCGCGACCATTCGTCGACCGTCGGCCTGTCGGCGGAGGAGGTCGACGCGCTGCTGGAGCGGGCCGCGGCGGCGGGGGAGCGCACCCACGCCATGATCACCGTGCTGGCCGACCTCGGCCTGCGGGTCGGCGAGCTGGTCGGCCTCGACACCGGCGACCTGGGCTGGGAACGCGGCCACCGCACGGTCCGGTTCACCGGCAAGGGCGGCAGACCCCGGCGGCGGGCACTCACGCCCGGCGCGGCGGCGGCCCTGGACGCCTATCTTTGCGTACGCGGCGGCGACGACGGCCCGCTGTTCGTCACGTCCCGCGGCGGGCGCGTCGACCGGCACGCCGTGTTCCGGCTGGTCCGGCGCCTGGCCGCCGAGGCCGGGATCGCCGACGCGGAACGCCTCTCGCCGCACTCGCTGCGGCACGCGTTCGCCACCACCGCGCGCGCCGAAGGGGTGCCGCTGGAAGACGTGCAGGACGCGATGGGGCACGCCGATCCGCGCACCACACGCCGCTACGACCGGGACCGGCACAACCTGGACCGCGATCCCGCGTACACGATCGCGGCGGCCCGGGTCCGCCGCGCCGGCGCCTGACTCGTCCCGTTATCCTCGTCGCGGTCAGCGGCGGCGAAGGCGGGAACGGTTGAACCTCATCCAAGCAGTGGTCCTCGGAGTGGTCGAGGGCATCACGGAGTTCCTGCCCGTCTCCAGCACCGGACACCTGACCATCGTCGAGAAACTGTTCGGCTTCGACATCGCCGCCGACGACATCACCGCGTTCACCGCGATCATCCAGTCCGGCGCCGTCTTCGCGACGCTGATCTTCCTGCGCAAGGACCTGATCCGCATCATCGCGGCCTGGTTCAAGGGCCTGTTCAGCGCGGCCGGCCGGGAAAACCCGGACTGGAAGTTCGCGTGGGCGGTGATCCTCGGCTCGATCCCGGTCGTCATCGTCGGCGGCCTGTTCCAGGACACCGTCGAGCACACGCTGCGCAGCCTGTGGTTCATCGCCGGCGCCCTGATCATCTGGAGCGGGGCGATGGCGTTCGCCGACCACGCCGCCACCCAGATCCGCCACGAGGACGACGTCTCGTGGAAGGACACGCTCATCATCGGCGTGGTGCAGTGCCTGGCACTGATCCCGGGCGTGTCCCGCTCGGGCGCGACGATGTCGGCCGGCCTGCTGCGCGACATCGACCGGGTGACGGTGACGAAACTGTCGTTCTTCCTGAGCATCCCGGCCCTGTTCGGCGCCACGATCCTGCAGGTGCACGACTACTCCGGGCAGATCGCCGACGGGGTCGGCTGGACCAACACGGCGGCCGCGACGCTGGTCAGCTTCGTGGTCGGCTACGCGGCGGTGGCGTGGCTGCTGAGGTTCATCTCCCGCCACTCGTACAGCATCTTCATCGCGTACCGGCTGGTGCTCGGCGCGCTGCTGGCCGTCCTGCTCGCCACCGACACGATCACGCCCAAGTAACCGCCCGCCGGTACTGGCGGCGGGAGGCGACCGTGCACGGCGACGCCCACACCGTCGGGCCGGCCGCGCGCGGTGGGGAGGTTCGGCGGGGACCGGCCGGTTATGCGCGGCTGGCCGGGGCGTACGGCTTCGACGTGCGTGACTCACCCGCCTGGCCGTTCCCGCGGCGGCTGCGCGACCTGCAACTCTCCGTCTACCTGCTGCCGCAGTGGCCGGACGGCCCGGCGGCGAACCGTCCTGGCCGGCGACCACACCGCGGTCTGGAGTCACTTCCCGAAAACGAGGTGACCCGGCTTCACGGGCGCGCGTCGGATGGCCCAGGCGCAGCGGCGAGGGGGAATTCGGCCACGGTGCGCCAGGGGACCGCGCCGGTCGTGCCTGCGACCAGCCGGACCGACCGGACCGCGGCCCGGATCGGCAGCTGCGGGGCGATGTCGGCGGCGGCTTCGCGCAGGGCGGCCCGCGGCGCGCGGTCGCCCACGGTCAGATGCGGGACGACGTCGTCGAACGCCCCACCGTACGGCGGTGCCGACGGAAAGCGGTCCCAGACCGCCTCGGTGAGGCGGCGGAACCGCTCCCCGGGCTCGGGAGCGAGCCAGAGCACCTCGGACCCGAACCAGGCGACCCGCGACAGCACGGTCGCGAACGACGGCAGACCCGCGAACAGCGAGCGCAACGCGTCCAGCACGGCGCCGTCGACCTCGCCCGGCGGCAGGAACGGATAGAGCACGGTGATGTGCGCCGGGATGCCCCACGAGGCGACCGGATCCAGCGCGGCCCGGTGCCGCCCGACGACCGGCTCGGACTCCGGCACGGCAACGATCAGCCCGGTCCGCGCCGGCCCGGTCACCGCAGCACGACCCGATCTTCCGGGCGGGCGGCGGCTTGGAGCCGCTGACTCCCTTTCCCGTACGGACGCCGGTACCGTTCCATCGCCGCCCGCCACTCGCCGGCCCCGTCGTACGAGATCATCGCCATCCGCCGATCACACCGTCCCACCGCGACCTCGGCAACCCCCGGAGCATCGACCACATGATCAGTGCCGCGACCGGCACGGCGCCCGCGAGAACGACCAGCGCCGCTTCGAGGCCGGCTGCGGCGACCAGCAGAGGCGCGGCGAGCGCTCCGGCGACCGCGGCGAGCGCGTCGCTGGTGCGGAAGGCGGCGGCCACCCGGCCCCGCAGCGCGTCGGGAGCACCGACCTGCAGGCGATAGCCGGTCGCCGCCAGGGCGGCCGCCCCCGGAAGGCCGCTCGCCGTCACCGCCGCCACGGCGACCGGCAGCGTACGGGCGGTGACCAGCACCAGGAAGCAGACACCGACCAGCGCGTAGGCACCGGCGATCACCCCGGGCCCCCGCACCAGCAGCCGCCGCGTCACCGTCGACCCGGCCAGGTAGCCGACCCCCAGCCCGGTCACCAGATAGCCGACCGCCGCACCGCTGGCGTGCAGACGCCCGGCGACGAACGGCACCAGCAGCGCGGTCAGCCCCGCGTTTGCCGTCCAGTACACCCAGCTGCCGGCCAGCAACGCCCGCAGCACGGGTTCGCGCCGAATCAGCCGCAGCCCCGCCAGCACCGCGGCCTTGGTCCCGTCGCCCGGCCGAAGCCCGAGCACCGCGGGCGTAGCCCCGTCACCCGGCCGAGTCCCGTCAGTCGACGCCGACTTCGGGTCGCCGCCCGAAGGTGCGCCGGCCGGCTTCGGGCCGCCGTGCGTAGCTCCGCCGGCCGATGTGGGCGTTGCCCCGCTGGCCGGCGCAATCCGGCTCCCCGGAGCTGTGCCGACCGGCATCGGCTCGCCCTGCGCAGCCCCGCCGGCCGGTGCGGGCATTGCCGCGCCGGCCGGGGCCGGCACGGCCATCCCGGCGACGATCACGCCGGCCGCCAGGTAGCTGACCGCGTCGGCGGCTACCGCGACCGGGAACCAGCCCGCCGCCGTCACGGCCGCCCCGGTCAGCGGCCCGAGCACCCGCCACGTGCTCTGGCTGACCGCGAGGGCCGTGTTCGCCGCCGCCAGATCCGGTGCGACCAGCGGCACCGTCGCCTGCACGCCGGGTGCCAGGAAGCACACCGCCACGCTCTCGACGGCCACCCCGAGATAGAGGAATCCGACGCCGGGGACCAGCATCGCCGCCACCCCGGCCGCCGCCACCAGGTCGGCGGCGAGCAGGACCCGCACCCGGGGCAGCCGGTCGACCAGGGCGCCGGCCCACGGGCCGAGCACCAGGGCCGGCCCGGCCTCGACGGCCAGGGCCACCGCGGTCGAGGTGGGCGATCCGGTGCGGGCGAAGACCTCGACCGGTACGGCGGTGACCAGCAGCCAGGTCCCGAACGCGTCCACGGTCGCGGCGAGCCAGAGCCGCCGGAACGCCCCGTGCCGCACCAGGAGGACCCACATGCCCGCATGCTATCCCTGTGGGACAGTCGATGGCAGTATATGTTCTGTGGAGATAGATGAGCTGGGCCGGGAGCTGCGGTCCCGCCGCGCCGCCGCCGGACGCACGATCGCCTCGGTGGCCGCCGACGCCGGGCTGTCCGTGCCCTACATCGCCAACCTGGAGAACGGCCGCGGCAACCCCACCCTCGCCGCCCTGGCCGCCCTCGGCCGCGCCCTGGGTGCCGACCTCAGAATCGAACTTCAGGACGCCGAACCCGGCCGCGACCCCGAGTCACCGCTGCCGCCGTCACTGATCGCGTTCGCCCGCACGGCCCGCTTCGCGACCGAGGCGGCCACCCTGGAAGACTCCGGAACACCGGGTGCCCGCCGGCGACTCCTGCGGGCGATGGCCGCGATGGCCGCCGTCAGCCCGCGCCCGCTCACCGACCTCGACTGGCACCGGCTCCTCGACGCCGCCGTCCTGATCAGCCGCCCGGCCTGAGCCGGCCGCTCCACCGGCCGATCGCGGCGCGGCTAGGCGGCCAGGAAGTCGAGCAGCAGCGGGTTGAAGCGGGACGGATCCTCCAGGCTCGGCAGGTGCCCCGCCCACTCCAGCCGGACCCGGGACGCCCGCGGGACCCGCCGGGCCAGCTCGTCGCCGACATCGGTGAAGTCGGGCAGGTCGAGATCGCCGGACACCACCAGGGTGCGGGCGGTCACCGACGCCGCCTCCCACGGCACCTCGATCGGTGTCGGATCGGCGGCCGCCAGTTGGAGCTCGAAGATGTGGCGCTGCATGTCGCGTACGAGAAGGCGGGCCGCATCGTCGGCCGCCGGACCGACCCAGGTTCTGACGTTGAGTTCCGTGGCGGCGGTGATGTCGCCGGCCTCCAGCAGCGCGTCCTCCTCGGCGGCGAACGCCTGCCGGGCGGCCGATTTCGGCCAGCCGGGCAGGGCCGAGCAGACCAGCATCAGCGCGGAGACCCGCGCCGGCCACCGGGCGGCCAGCTCCAGGGCGACCGGGCCGGAACCAGACGACGCGACCACGGCCACCGAGGACAGCCCCAGCGAGTCGGCCAGGGCGAGAACGTCGTCGGCGTCGTTGTAAGGAGCGGACGGCAGCGGCGACTCGCCGAAACCGGCCAGGTCACAGCGGGTCACGCGAAAGCCCGCGGCGGTCAGGGCCGTCACCTGGGGTGACCACATCCGCCGGTCGCAGACCATCGAGTGCAGCAGAAGAACGTCCGGCCCGGAGCCGGCCACATCATGCGCGAGAGTCATCGACGGCACACTAGGCGTGCTCGATCGAAGATCACACCCAATTTAGGATCGAGCCATGACGAGCGTGACGCTGCAGGATGTCCAGGACGCGGCCCGGCAGATCGAGGGGGCCGCCCACCGCACGCCGGTGTTGCGCTCGCGCACCCTCGACGAGCTGGTCGGCGCCCCGATCGCCCTCAAGGCCGAACACCTGCAGCGGATCGGGGCGTTCAAGTTCCGGGGCGCGTACAACGCGATCTCCCGGCTCACCCCGCAGCAGCTGGCCAAGGGCATCGCCGCCTACTCGTCGGGCAACCACGCCCAGGCGGTCGCCCTGTCAGCGCGTGAACTCGGCAGCAGCGCGGTGATCGTGATGCCGCAGGACACGCCGGCCTCCAAGCTCGACGCGGTCGCCGGTTACGGCGCCGAGATCCTCACCTACGACCGCTACACCGAGGACCGGGAGGAGATCGGCCGCCGGCTGGCCGACGAGCGCGGGCTCGCGCTGATCCCGCCCTACGAGCACCCGCACGTGATCGCCGGGCAGGGCACCGCCGCGCTGGAGCTGCTGCAGGACGCCGGCGAACTCGACACGCTGCTCGTCCCGGTCGGCGGCGGCGGCCTGATCGCCGGCAGCGCCATCGCGGCCAAAGGCCTGCACCCGGGCATCCGCGTCGTCGGCGTCGAACCGGAAGCCGGCGACGACACCAAACGTTCGCTGGCCGCCGGCCACCTGGTGCGCATCCCGGTGCCCCGCACGATCGCCGACGGCCAGGCGGCCGCGATCCCGGGCGAGCTCACGTTCTCGATCAACCGGCGGCTGGTCGACGACATCGTGCTGGTCTCCGACGACGACATCCGGGGCGCGCTGCGGTTCGCGGTCGACCGGCTCAAGCAGATCCTGGAACCCAGCGGGGCGAGCGGGCTGGCCGCCCTGCTGGCGGGGGCCTACCGGCCGGCCGAGGGCGAGCGGGTCGGCGTCATCCTCTCCGGCGGCAACGTCGGCGCCGCCCGCCTGGCATCGCTGCTGGCCGACAACTAGCCGGCGGCGGCTTTCCGCCGCGTGCGCTTCCAGCTGTACGCAGCCCCGCCCCCGCAACATATTGACGTGTTGATTTCAGTCAACATGTGTATCCCTATCAACACGTCAATATGTGTCCCGCCGGCACGACGGGCGGCCGCCTCCACGGGTTTGAAAGGCCGGCCTGGCAGGTGCGGCGACTCGGCGGGCGCGCGGCTCAGCAAATGCCTGGTCTTGAAAGAACGGCGGCCCGGGCGGCTGCGGACTGCTCAACGAGCGCCTGGCGCGACACGCGCGCGGCGTGACAGGCGCGGGGCTCGACAGCGCGGTGCTCCGCGAGCGCGGCTCGACAGGAGCGTGCTCGACGAACGCGTGCTCGGCAGGCATATGCGCCTGGTTCGACAAGCGGGTCCCTGTCGTCGTGGCCTGACCACGCATTGACTGGCCGGCCGAGTTGACTGGCCGGCCGGACAGCTGCGCGCGGCTCGACAATCACGCGTGCTCGACAGGCCGGCCGAACAGCTGCGCGCGGCCCAACCAGCACACGTGCTCGACATGCCGGCCGAACAGCTGCGCGCCGGCTCAATAAGCGCGCGCGTACTCGACAGGCGCGGGCTTTCGACAGGCAAGTGCGACGAACCGGTCGCCGGGGGAGAGTCGACGGCGCCGCTCGCTGGCGTGTTCGGGCGGAACGCCTCCGGCGGCCGGTGAAACTCTTCGCCGAGCCGGCCGCCGGCGTTCAGGACGGCCGGTTCCACTGCGCCTGCGGCGTGGCGAAGTCGTGACGCAGCACGACAACCCCCTTAGAGCAACCACTGGTTGCGTCACACGACCCACCCGCGTACAGTCAGGCGCAACCGAAGGTTGCAGCTGGGGAGAGTGGCATGGAAATGGGAACCATCGAGCGGGAGATCTTCGTCGAAGCCCCGCCGGAGATCGTCTTCGACATCGTGAGCAGTCCCGAACACGTGCGGCAATGGTGGCCCGACGACGCCCGCTACGAAGCGTCACCCGGCTCGACGGGGGAGATCACGTTCGGCGACACCGTCGTCGCGCTTACCGTCGTCGAGGCGAAGCCGCCGCGGACCTTCACGTTCCGCTGGGGCCAGCCCGGCGGCAGCGAACCCGTTCCCGGGAACTCGCTGCTGGTCACCTTCGAGCTGACCCCGTCCGGGGCCGGCACCGTGATCCGGATGACCGAGACCGGCTTCCGCGAGATGGGCTGGGCGACCGCCCTCCTCGAAGAGCAGTACCAGGAACACGTCAAAGGCTGGGACCAGTTCCTGCCCCGCATCGCGCCCTACGCCGCCCGGCTGACATGACCCCGCCCGCCGTCGACGACGCACTCTGGTCGGCCATCGGCGACCCCACCCGCCGCCGCATGCTCGACCTCCTGCTGACCGACGGCGACGGCACCGCCACCACGCTCGGTCAGCAGCTCCCGGTCACCCGACAGGCAGTAGCCAAGCACCTGGCCGTCCTCGGCCGCGTCGGACTGATCCGGCCCGTCACCGCCGCCCACCCCGGCCGCGAACGCCGCTACCGCATCGACGACACCCAGCTCGCCCGCGCCGCCGCCCAGCTCGCGTCGGTCGGGTCGGCCTGGGACGCCCGCCTGCAGCGCATCAGACGCCTCGCCGAGGCGATCCAGAAGATCCAGAAGATCCAGAAACCGAAGGAGTAGAAAATGGCCGACATCCTGCACCGGATCGGCGTCCGCGGTGCGGACGCCTCCCAGCTGTACGCCGCGATCACCACCGTCGACGGCCTCGCCGGCTGGTGGACGACGGAGACCACGGGGGAGGGGTCGCCCGGCGGCAAGCTCGAGTTCCGCTTCTCCGGCCGCGGCGGCGCCGACATGGAGGTCATCGAGGCGACCCCGCCGTCCCACGTCGCCTGGCGCATCGTCGCCGGCCCGCACGAATGGATCGGCACCACCATCGACTGGACGATCCGCGAGGAAGGGGAGTGGACGATCGTCCTGTTCAAGCACGCCGGGTGGCGCGAACCGGGGGAGTTCATGCACCACTGCAGCACCCGGTGGGGCCTGTTCCTCATGAGCCTGAGGTCGCTGGTCGAGACCGGCTCCGGAGCACCGGCCCCGCGGGACGTCAAGACCGACAACTGGTAGGTAAAATCAGGTCCGGCATCGCGTGCCGGTGGCGGACCGCGCCAGGCATGGAGGTGTGGAGACGAAGGGCCGCCACCCGTGGCAACCCGCCACCTCGACCGGGCCGTCGCGCTCGGCCGGCGACTCGCGCGGGCACACCAGGAACTCCGCCGCCGGCTCGGCGAAATCCGCGACAACCCGGGGGAGCACCGCACACTCACCGATCACTGCCTGGCCTTCTGCGCCGCGCTGACCGCGCATCACCAGGGCGAGGACTCGGGGATGTTCACCGAGCTGCTGCGGGAACGCCCCGATCTGGCCGGCACCGTCCGGAACCTCGTCGACGACCACGACATGATCGCGTCGATCCTGGCGCGCGTGGCCGAACTGGCCGGCCGGGCCGCCACGGCGGAATCCGGCGAGCGCGCCGCGATCGAGCTGGACGGCTTGGCCGCCATCATGGAAAACCACTTCCGCTATGAGGAACGCGCCATCGGCGACGTTCTCGACCGCGGGGTGGCCGACGCGGGCTGGGCGGGACCGGTGTTCCGCTTCGAGCCCGCGGGGGAAGGCCGAAATTCGGCCTAGTTGACATAATGTAGATTATCGACCTGGCATAACTGTCGATGTCAGGGACTACCGGCCGCCCCCCCGTTCACCTGAATCGGCTATCCCCGACACCTGAATCCGCTATGGTGCCGCCGATTCGAACCAACGGGGGGTTTTCGGTGGCCGACACGTCGGCGGTGATCGTCGCGCGCGAACCAGACCAGCGCGACACACGCAACGCATCAACTCAGGACCCGGCCCGGACCCGCCCGGCGGCGTGGACCCTGATCAACCAGGCGCTGCCGTGGCTCGTCGTCATCGGCGTCCTGGTGGCCGCGCTGGTGTGGACCGGCACCCCGAAGACCGCGATCCTGCGCTACGGCGCCTACTGGGCCGCCGCGGTGGTCGTGCCCGGCACCCTGGTCTACCGGGCGCTGCGCGGCAGCCGCGGCAACCTGCCCGAGGACGTCGGCTTCGGCGCCGTCACCGGGTTCGCCGTCCAGCTCATCGGCTGGGCATTGTTCGTCGGCACCGGCCTCGGCGGCTGGCTGCGGCTGTGGCCGGTGCTAGTCCTGATCCCGTTCCTGGCCGTGCCCCGGCTGCGCCGGCACTGGAGCCTGCGCAGCACCGAACCGATGCGGCTGCCCGCGGCGTGGGCGATCGCCGCGCTGATGACCCTCGCGGTCGTCACGCTCGCGCTGCTGGCCTGGGCGGTCAACCCGCTGCCACCGGCCACCCACACCCTGTTCGGCGACATCTACTACCACTGGGCCAACGCCGCCGAGCTGCGCCGCACGATCACCCCGCAGCAGCCCCAGATGGCCGGCGAACCGCTGGTCTACCACTGGTTCTCCGACGCCTACCGGGGTTCGGCGAGCATGCTCAGCGGCGTACCGCTGGCGCCGGTGATGCTGCGGCTGTGGATGGGCCCGGTCATCCTCACCGCGATCCTGGTCATCGCCGGCCTCGCCCGGCAGGTCAGCGGCGTCTGGTGGAGCGGGCCGGTGGCCGCCTTCGTCACCATCGCGGTCCCCGCGGTCACGATCTGGCCGACCTACTCGTACGGGTCGTTCTCCATCATCAACTGGGGCAGCCCGACCCTGGTGTTCTCCATCCCGGTGCAGGCGGCCGCGGTGTCGCTGCTGGTCGACATCGCCCGCGGCGTCCGGCTGGGCCGCGCCTGGGTGCTGTTCGCGCTGCTCGTGCCGCTGGCCACCGGCAGCAAGTCCAGCTCGCTGCCGGTGCTGTTCGGCGGCATGGCGCTGGCCGCGCTCGCGTACTGGCTGATCGAGCGGCGCCCGCCGTGGGCGCTACTGGCCGCCTTCGCCGCCGGGCTGGTGGTGCTGGCGGCGACCGCGCCCACCCTGGCCGGCGGTGAGGCGGGCGCCGGCGTGCAGTTCGGAGCCGGGTTCACCTTCAAGCCCGAGTTCTACTGGCTGACCGACGAGAAGTACGTGCCCGGCGCGGGCGGATTGTTGCCGCAGGCGTGGCTGCACATGCCGTGGGGCACCCGCTGGGCGCTGTTCGCGCTCACGTTCGTCCTGGTGCTCAACCAGCTCGGCCGGATCGCCGGGCTGGCCGCGCTGCTGCGCCGCCCGATGCGGCGCGACATGGCGCTGTGGCTGCTGTCCGGGATCGTGCTGGCCGGCTGGGGCGGCGCCCTGCTGATCAACCATGTGGCCAACGGCGAGGGCTACTTCCTGTACTCGGCGATCCCGGCCGAGGCGGCGCTGACCGCCTGGCTGCTCACCGCGGTCGCGCCGGGCCGCCGCCGGGCGCTGGTGGTGCTGGGCGGGCTCGCGCTGGGCGTGGTCGTGGGGTTGGCGATGCACCGGTTCGGGCCGGGCCGGGGCCTGATCGGCACCGGGCATCTGGCCACCCTGAACCCGGCCGGCGGCAAGCCCCAGTGGTCGGTTCACTGGCGGTACGACCTGCTGGCCCCGGTGGGTGTGCTGGCGCTGGTGCTGGCGGCCGGGATGCTGCTGTGGTGGCTGCTGCGCCGGCGGCGGGCGGTGGTGCTGGCCGGTTCCGGGGCCGCGCTGGTGATGGCCGCGGTGATCGGGCTGGGTGTCGACAGCACCGCGCGCGGTCTGGTCCAGCCGGTCGGTGACGCGGTGGCCGGGCGGTTGCCGACCGGCGGTTCGGTGGGGTCGTTCTGGGTGACGGCGAACGAGGCGCGGGCGGCGCAGTGGCTGGCCCGCAACGCGCCGGCCGACGACATCGTGGCCACCAACGTGCACTGCGAGGCGATCCGGACGACGCCGGGGTGCATCAGCCGGTCGTTCTGGGTGTCCGGGATGACCGAGCATGCGGTGGTGCTGGAGGGCTGGGCGTATCAGCCGGCGGTGATGGCCGAGCACGGCGTGGACGGCCGGGCGTACTACCAGCAGCCGGCGCCGGACGCCGAACGGCTGCGGATCAACGATGCGGCGTTCACCGATCCCTCCCCGGCGGCGCTGGCGCAGTTGCGCGGGAGGTATCACGCCCGCTGGCTGTACGCCGATACGCGGGCCGGTGTGGTCTCCCCGCTGCTGGCGACGGTGGCGACCGAGCGTTTCCGGGCCGGAACCGCCGTGGTCTACGAGCTGACGGATTAGTCCGATTCCTGCATAATATGCCTTATGCAGGATGGACAGGACTTCCCGGTCGGCGCGCTCATCGACGACTTCTTGACGGCCCGGGCGGCACGGAAGCCGTCGGTGCACACGCTGGCCGCGTACCGGCGGGACCTCGGGCTGATCGTGCAGCTTGTCGGGCCGGACGGGAATGTCACTCTCAGTGACCTCTCCCCTCGTTCGCTGCGGGCGGCGTTCGCGAAGTTCGCCGCGGAGCGGGCGCCCGCGTCGGTGGCGCGGGCCTGGTCGTCGTGGAACGCGTTCTTCACGTTCCTGGTGACCGAGCAGGTGGTGGCCGGGAATCCGATGCCGGCGGTCGACAAGCCGCGACCGCCGGCCCACTCCCCTAAGCCGCTGCGCGGTGAGGACACGCCGGAGCACCTGCTGCGGGCGGTGAGCACGGCGGACGAGACGCAGCGTGACCCGTGGCCGGAGCGGGATCTGGTCGTGCTGGCGCTCGGGCTGTGTGCGGGATTGCGGCTGTCGGAGCTGCTGGGCCTGACGATCGGTTCGATCAGCGGGCGGCCGGGTGAGCGCCGGGTCGAGGTGGCGGGCAAGGGCGGGCGGCCGCGTACGGTGCCGGTCGAGCCGGAGCTGGACGCGGTGGTGGACCGTTATCTGGACAGCCGGCGGCACCGGTTCGGGCGGGCGCAGTCGGCCTCTCCCCTGCTGGTGGACCGCAAGGGCGGCCCGTTGAAGCGCGGTGGCCTGCAGTATCTGGTCGAGTCGTGTTACCGGCGGGCGGGCATCACCGACCGGGTGCCGCGAGGCGCCCAGTTGCACGCGTTGCGGCATACGTTCGCGACGCGGCTGGCCGAGGACGGGGCGAACGCGTCGGAGATCATGCGGTTGCTGGGGCACGCGTCGCTGTCGACGTCGCAGAACTACATCGAGGTGACCAACGAGCAGCAGCGCGCGGCCGTACGGGCGAACCGTACGAACCGCGCGCTGCGCGGGATATGAATCTCAGGCGAGGTTGAGGTTGACCTCGATGTTGCCGCGGGTGGCGTTCGAGTACGGGCAGACCTGGTGGGCGGCCTCGATGAGTTCGCGGGCGGTCGCCTCGTCGACGCCGGGGATCTCGGCCTCGATGGTGGCCTGGAGCTGGAAGCCGCCCTGGCCGTTGGGGCCGATGCCGACGTCGACGGTGATGGCGGTGTCGGTGAGGGTGATCTTCTTGGAGCGGGCGACAGCCTTGAGGGCGCCGTGGAAGCAGGCGGCGTAGCCGGCGGCGAAGAGTTCCTCGGGGTTGGGCTGGGCGCCGCCGGGGCCGCCCATCTCCTTGGGGACGGCGAGGTCGAAGTCGAGGACGCCGTCGCTGGAGCGGACGTGGCCGTTGCGGCCGTCGCCGGTCGCGGTGGCGGAGGCGGTGTAGACAGCTTCCATTGCGGTGAACCTTTCAGGTGGGGACGTTGCCGCGGATGCGGCCCAGCATGTCTTGCAGGTATTCGTAGTCGCCGGTGGTCAGGCCGGTGGTGCAGGCGGCGCGCTGGGGCAGGTCGGCGAGTTGGTCGCAGAGCCGCCGGCCGGCGTCGGTGAGGTGGATCCAGACCGTGCGTTCGTCGGTGGTGCCACGTTCGCGGCGGATGCGGCCCTGGGTTTCGAGTCGTTTGAGCAGGGGCGACAGGGTGCCGCTGTCGAGGTGCAGGGTCTGGCCGAGGGTGCGGACGGTGGCCGGGCCTTGGTGCCGCAGGACGCGCAGGGCGATGTATTGCGGGTAGGTCAGGTTGACCGCGTCGAGGTGGGGCCGGTAGAGCGCGGTCATGGCGCGGCTGGCGGCGTATAGCTGGAAACAGACCATCTGTTCCAGTCCGGTGGTGTCCACGACGAGAACAGTAGTGCGCAATCAAGTTGTGCACAACTGGAAAGTGGCAGTGATCACGACCTCGTGTGATCATGCGTAACGTGCCGAACATCCGATTCGTACAGCTTTCCCCGGAGACGCTGGCCGCGTTGATCGACGGGGATCTCGACGCGGCGACCAAGGCCGCGGGCACCGAACTGTCGCAGTACCTCCTCGACGAGGCCTGGCTGTGGCGCATCCGGCTGGAGCAGATACGCACCGACCCGTCCAGCGCGGAGTGGATCGCGCGGGCCGCGGTTGTCGACGGGGCCGGGGTCGTCGGGCACGGCGGGTTCCACGGGCCGCCCGACGACGAGGGGGTGGTCGAGGTGGCGTACTCGGTGGCGCCCGAGCACCGCCGCCGGGGTTACGCCAAGGCGATGCTGCGGGCGTTGCTGGAGCGGGCCGACGCCGACGAGCGGGTCAGCGCGGTGCGGGCGAGCATCCGGCCGGACAACCTCGCCTCGCGGGCCACGATCGGCGGCTTCGGCTTCCGCAAGATCGGTGAGCAGTGGGACCCGGAGGACGGCCTGGAGGACGTGTTCCTGCGCCCGGCCAAGCCGGCCGGCCACCCGGCCTAGCCCAGTTGCACGACGAGCGGCCGGTGGTCGGAGACGTCGACCCGGGGCGTGCACACCTGCACGACCCGCCCGACCGGACCGGCTCCGCGCGGGTCCAGCAGCACGTGGTCCAGCTGGGCCCGGGGAACCGGCGACGGGTAGGTCGCGGCGCGCCCGAGAGGCCGCCAGCCGGTGAACGCGCGTACGGGAGCGGCCGGCATGTTGAGATCGCCCAGCAGGACCCGCGGTGGCGGAAGGGCGCGCAGCGCCCGAACCGCGTGCCGCAGTTGCCGCAGGTTCCAGCCCGGGACGAACGACAGGTGGGTCGTCGCCACGGTCAGCGGCCCCGACGGCGCGTCGACCACCGCCGCCAGCAGCACCCGGGGCTCGTCCTTGAGCAGGGCGAGTCCGCGCCCGGCCAGCAGCACCGGCGAGCGGACCGGGGCGCCGGGCAGCCGGGTGATCTGCCAGCGCAGCACCGGGAAGCGGCTGACCAGCGCGATGCCGTAGAGCGGGTGCAGGTTGTCGTCGTCGCTGCGCCACGGCTGCCAGGTCTCCCCCGGCGTGCCGACGACGGCCGCGGCGAAGCGGTGGACCGGCGCGCCCATGGCCTGCGCGGCGATCGCGGTGAGGTCGAGCAGGCCGCTGCGGGGCTGGGCCTTGTCGACCTCCTGCAGGCCGAGCACGTCGGCGTCGAGAGCGGCGACCGCGCCGGCGACCCGGTCGGCGTGTACGGTGCCGTCGGACAGGGATCGGCCGTGCAGCAAATTGAAGGTGGCCAGGCGCACGAGTACCGACCCTAGCGAAACCGGAGGCGATGATGTTCATCAAGACGCTGTGCTGCTCGATGATGATCTTTGTCGCTGTCGCCTGGCTCGGCATCTGGCTCCGGACCAGACGGCGCCGATAATGATCAGGTGACTGACGACGACCTCATCGCGCGGCTCGAGCAGCAGGAGCGCGACCTGCTTTTCTCCCGTTTCGACTTCGCCGACGCGTGGCGGCTCGGCTCCTTGCTGGTGGAGATGGCCACCGAGCGGGGCCTGCCGGTGGCGATCGACATCCGGCGGGGCCCGCAGCAGCTGTTCCACGCCGCGCTGGCCGGCAGCACGCCCGACAACGACGCCTGGATCGAGCGCAAGGCGCGGGTGGTCGAGCGGTTCGGCAACTCGTCATATCTGGTCGGACGCCGTCTCGCGGCCGGCGGCCGCGAGCTCGACGCGAGCCTGGGGGTGGATCCGGCGAGGTTCGCGGCGCACGGTGGCGCTTTTCCCGTACGCGTGGAGGCCGCCGGCGTCGTCGGCGTGGTGACCGTCTCGGGGTTGCCGCAGGCCGAGGATCACGCGTTGGTGGTAGAAGCGATCGAAAGGTTCCGCTGAGCCCTTCCGCGTACGGCCGGGGCCGTGCACGGTGGGCGGATGAGGCTGCTGATTTTGGGCGGTTCCGGGTTCGCGGGCCGGGCCGTCGCCGAGGAGGCGGTGCGGCGCGGGTGGGACGTGACCGTGTTCAACCGCGGTCACCGCGACGGCCCGGCCGGGGTGCGGACGCTGACCGGCGACCGGGACTTCCGGACCGGGTTGGGCGCCCTGGCGACCGGGTCGTGGGACGCGGTTCTCGACACGTGGTCGGGTGACGCCGAGGCGGTGCAGCGGGCGGTCGAGCTGCTGCGCGGCCGGGCCGGCCACTACACGTACGTGTCGACGCGCTCGGTGTACGACTGGCGGCGCGACCTCGGTGTCCTCACCGAGCAGACGCCGCTGACGTCGCCGGCCGAGAAGGGGTACGCCGGGGACAAGCTGCGCGGCGAGATCGCGGCAACGTCGTTCGATGGGCCGGTGCTGCTGGCCCGGGCCGGGCTGATCCTCGGCCCGGGCGAGGACGTGGGCCGGCTGCCGTGGTGGCTCGGCCGGCTGGCCCGGGGCGGTCCGACGCTGGCGCCGGGGCCGGCGGACATGCCGTTGCAGTACATCGACGTGCGCGATCTGGCGGCGTTTCTGCTGTCCGCGGCCGAGGCCGCCCTGTCGGGGCCGTACAACGTGGTCGGGCCGTCCGGGCACACGACGATGGGCGGGCTGCTGGCGGCCGGCAACAAGGTGACCGGCGGCCGGGCCGAGCTGGTGTGGGTGACCGCCGAACAGATCGCGGCGGCCGGCATCAAGCCGTGGGAGCAGTTGCCGATCTGGCTGCCGCCGGGGCCGGACGCCGACTACATCCACCGCGGCGACGTGTCGAAGGCGCTGGCCGCCGGGCTGAAGGTCCGCGCCGTCGGCGAAACGGTCGAGGACACGTGGGCGTGGCTGCGGTCGCTGCCGGGGCCGCCGCCGCAGCGCTCCGACCGCCGGCCGGTCGGCGTCCCGGCCGACGCCGAGGCCCGGGTGCTGGCCCTCGCCGGCGCTCGTTCTTAGCCGTCGCCGCGCGAGGTGCCGCCCTCAGGGCGTGCGGCCCGTTCTTCGTCGGGGCTCTCGCGACGTGCCGCCCGTTCTTGATCGCCGCCCTGACGACGTGTCCCCTCCGGACGTGCCGCCCGTTCCTAGCAGCCGCTCTCACGACGTGACCCCTGGACGTGTCCCCTCAGGAAGTGCCGTTCTCGCGACGTGCTGCCCTGGGGTCGGCGCCGCCGGTGACCACGCCGGGGCCCATCGGGCGGCGCTGCCGGCCAAATTTCACGCGGCCACGAACCGCAAGTGGGTCGTCGCCACGGGCCCTGCTCAAGGACGAGCCCCGGGTGCTGCTGGCACGCTCATCGCAGCCGGCCCGGACGTGTTGACTGCATCAACTGTTGACGCGCCGACGACGTATTGATTCAGTCAACATGTCCGAGCTGGACCGCCGGCGCTCTGAATCCCAAGTCTGGAAAGGTTTGCGGCGCGCCGTGGCTCGTGTTCTCGCCCGACTGAAACGGCTTCGGGATGACGCTCCTGCCGAACTGGCCTTACTCGTTCGAGCGGGAACACGACGGCACGGAAGCCGAATCTCGTCGTCATCACGGCGCAGTGTCCACTTGCCTCATCGGAGAAGGGGCGCGTGGCCGGGGAGACCGCTTCGAGAGCGGGGTGAGGCGCGGACTATCGACGCCTGGCTGCCAACGAGCGACAGGAGCCATATCCCCCACTGGACCGGAACCAGCAGCCCGGAATGGGCGGTCTCGCGGCCGGACGGTCTTGAGGGCGCCGGTCGCTACACGGCCGAGCTGTGTGACCGCGGCCGACACGGCCCAGCTGTGTGACCGCCGCCGACATGGCCGGGACGTTCGACCGTGCGCCACCCGGCCCGGACGCGTGGCACGCCCCATGCCGTGCACGGGCGTGGGGACGGGGCATGGCAAGGTCTACGCCGTGGATGTGCGCTGGACGACCGGGTTCCTCGACTCGCCGACGACCGGGGCCGAGCCGTTCTGGCTGGCGGTCACCGGCACGACGCTCTCCGCGCGGCGGGACGGCGGTGTTTTCGCCACGCTGGTGCCGGCGCGCGGCGACGCGTACCTCCGGGCGCAAGTGACCGCCGGGCCGGCGCGGGCCCACCTTGATCTGCATGTCGCCGGGGTGCCGGAGGCGGCCGGCGAGGCGGTGGCGCTCGGGGCGCGGGTGGTCCGTGACGCGGGCAGCCTGGTGGTGTTGCGGTCACCGGCCGGGCTGGAGTTCTGCCTGGTGCCGTGGCGGGGCGAGCGCGTGTGTCCGGCGGCCGGGCGCTGGCCGGGTGGGCAGGCGAGCCGGCTCGACCAGGTGTGTCTGGACGTGCCGGAGGACCTTTTCGAGTCGGAGGCCTCCTTCTGGTCGGCGTTGACCGGGTGGGGGCGGGAGCCGTCGGACCGGCCGGAGTTCGAGTCGCTGGCGCGGCCGGCCGGGATGCCGTTGCGGATCCTGCTTCAGCGGGTCGGGTCTCCGGACGCGGGCATGCATCCGGATTTGGCGTGCGACGACGTGCCGGCCGAGGTGGCGCGGCATGTCGGCCTGGGTGCGCGGGTAGTGCGGGAGGTGCCGGGTGAGTGGACGACGCTGCTCGACCCGGCCGGTCGTGAATATTGTGTGACGGCGCGCTCCCCCTTCTGACGTTTCTGTCGGTGGCTTCTGATACAACATCTTCGAACAGGCGTTCGAGAGCTTAGCGGAAGGCAGGATCGTCGTGGGGTTGAGCACCGAGGAGCTGGAGACCATCAAGGGTCAGCTGGGGGCCGGGCGCAAGCCCCGGGTGCAGTTCACCGAGGCCGCCGGGCAGATCGCCGGGCAGGTCGGCCAGGTGGTGGAGCTGGCCGATCCGGCGGCGTCCGACGAGTGGGTGGTGGTCCGGTTCGGCCGCGACGAGCTGCCCTTCTCCCCCGGCGATCTGCAGGTGGCGCCGCGGGGCGCGGCCGCTAAGAAGGCTGCTCCCCCGGCGCCGCCCGAGCCGCCGCGGCCGGAGCCCGAGTTCGTGATCGACAAGCCGGTTCCGGCGGCCGCGCCGGCACCCCGCAAGGAGGTGGAAGAGGTGACTCCCCCGGCGCCGCGCAAGGCGGCTTCCCGGCCGGCGAAGCCCAAGCCGGGTGCTTCGCTCACGGTCACTTTGGCGTACGCGGAGGGCGAGTGGACGGTGGCCGCCGCCCAGGGTTCCAAGGCCCTGGCCAAGCCCTATGTGATCCGCCCGGCCGAGGCGATGAGGATGGTGCAGCTGGTCGACGTCCCCGGCGTGCAGGAGGCGGTCGAGCACATCCTGGCCGCCGAGCGCGCCGAGGCGCAGGCCCAGGCCGACAAGTTACGCGCCGAGCTGGCCGAGATCGAGGCCCGCCTGGCCGAGCTGGGCGAGGCCGGCTGACCGGGTCGGGCTGACCGGGTCCGGGCGGGATCAGAGCGTGAGGGTCAGGGAGACTCCCGAGCCGGTGAAGCCGTGCTGTTCATAGAAGCGCACGGCGCCCTCGTTGGCGTGGTGGATGCCCGCGGAGAGGCGGGCGATGCCGCGTCCGGCCGCCCACCGCACGGCGGCCTCGACCAGCACGCCGCCGATGCCGTTGCCGCGGGCGTCGTCCGCGACCACGGTGTGGATCTGGGCCGAGGGCCGCGGCCGCAGGATCTGGTGCTCGGGCGGCAGCGGGTTGGGCACGATCTCGACCATGCCGGCGACCTGGCGGCCCAGCTCGGCGACCAGGATGCCGTCTCGGGTCGCCGCGTCGCTGAAGTGGCGCCGCACGGCCGCGCTGTCCGGCACGCGGTAGGCCGCCGGGTCGAGGGCCACGTGGGCGCGGGCGTTCGCCATCCGCAGGCGCACCAGGGCCTCCAACGATGCCAGCGGGGCGGTCACCGTGCCGGGCCCGCAGCCGGCGTCGAGGAGCCGGCCGCGGCCGTCCGGGGCCAGCGCGCCGGCGAGGGCGGCCGGGAAGCCGGGCGTGTAGGGCAGCCGTCCCCGGGCGTAGTGCCGGGCCGCCCCGGCGAACAGGGACTCGTCCCACTCCCAGCCGGCGATCACAGCCGTTCCCGCAGGCCCTGCCGGACGGCGGGCCAGTCGTCGTCGACCACCGCGTAGATCACGGTGTCGCGCCAGGACCCGTCCGCGCGGCGGCGGTGCTTGCGCAGGACGCCCTCCGGCCGGGCGCCGAGGCGTTCGATCGCGGCGCGGGCCCGCTCGTTGCGGATGTCGGTCACCAGCGTGACGCGTACCGCTTCGAGCTCCTCGAACGCGTATCCGAGCATCAGCAGTTTCGCCTCCGCGTTCAGCCCGCTGCCCCACCACGGCCGGCCGAGCCAGGTGTAGCCGATCGTCACCGCCCGCAGCACCGGATCGGGGTCGGCGAACGAGGTCGTGCCGGCGAACGCTCCGGACGGGACGGCGATCTGCGCGTACGGCAATCGCGCGCCCCGGGCGCGCCCGGCCAGCGCCGCGATGATGTGCCGCCTCGCGTCGTCGATCGTCGTGGGGTGGGCGAGGGCGCCTTCGGCCGGGCTCTGCCAGCGGAAGATCTCCGCGTCGCCGGCCGCCGCCAGATAGTGCTCCGCGTGCTCGACGCGCAGCGGCTCGAGCCGGACCCGGGTGCCGGTGAGCACGGGCATCGCATACCAGAGGGCAGGATCGGTCACGGCCCGCATCATCACACCGGCGGCGGCCCGGCGGCCTCCGGTATTTCGCCGGCCGGGCGCCGGCGCACCCGCGACATGTCGTACGGGCGGGTGCCGTCGACGTGCCGCGGGGTCTCCATCTCGCCGCGGCGCAGCGGGGCGAGCGTGTCGTCGATGGCGGCCATGATGCGGCGGGTCGCGTTCATCGCCTGCGCGCCCGGCGTGCCGGACAGCCCCGACAGGTCGACCGGCAGGGTGCCGAACCGGACCCGCACCACCGGCCGCCGCCGCACCGCCCGGATCACGCTGCGCAGCAGGCCGGCCGGCGAGGTGTACGGCAGGACCGCGTGCGCCCCCCACTGCGCGACCGGCAGCACCGGCGCCCCGGACAGGGCCGCCATCCGGGCCACGCCGGTCTTGCCGCGTTCCGGCCACATCCACGGGTCGAGCCCGATGCGCCCCTCCGGGTAGACCATCACCATCGCCCCGCCGCGCAGCGCCTCGGCCGCCGCCGGCAGCGCGTCGGCGACGTGGGTCTTGCCGCGGTCGACCCGGATGTGCCCGGCCGCGCGCATCGCCGCCCCCGCGACCGGCGCGTCGAACAGCCCGCCGGTCGCCATGATCCGCGGCGCTATGCCGATCTTGTGGCAGGCCGCGGTCATCACGACCGGGTCGAACGGGCTGACATGGTTGGCGGCCAGGATCAGCGGCCGGCCGCGCAGGTCGGCGGGCACGGTCCCGCTGACCTCGAGCCGGCACAGCGGCCACACCAGCAACCGGCCGAGCAGGAGCATGAACCGCCAGGCCATCGGCGTCCGCCACACAGTGCTTTCCATCAGGCCGAAATAATGCCACGCCGGTCGCCGGCGCCGAGATCACCGAGGGTCCGGCCGGCCGGCCCGCGCGGAAGGCGGAGCGGGTGGGGCCGGCGGCGGCGCCTGGTCGACGATCGCGCCGTTGCGGGCGAGGTAGCCGAGGACGTGCGGTGGCAGGCCCTTGGCCTCCCGGAAGATCGCGCCGCGGACCTTCGTGCTCAAGTTCGCGGTGGCGACCTCGGCGCCGGTGGCCAGGTCGTAGGCGCTCAGGCCGCTGTAGGCGTCGGCGACGACCAGGGTGTCCCGGCCGGTGAGCAGGAACGCCGTGACATGGCGCTCGGGGCCGATCTCCAGGATCGGCCGGGCGGGCTCGTCGACCCGGAACACGCGGACGCCGCCGTGGAACGAGAAGGCGACGACGGTGCCGTCCCGGCTCAGGTCGAATGAGCGACGGTCCTTGGCCGGATAGGCGAGGCTCCGGTCGGCGAACCCCGGAGACGGGGCCGGGACAGGGGCCAGGAGGTCGATCTGGCGCAGGCGGCCCGTGTCCACGTCGAGCAGTATCAGGCGCGGGCCGTTGTCGCCGGCCGACATCACCGCTACCCCGCTCTCGCCGTACACCTGGATGTCGTCGGTCTCGATCGAGGGGATCCGCAGGGTGCGGCACGGTTCGTAGCGCAGGTCGCCGCCCGCGCCGATGGCCAGCTCGAAGACTTCGACCTCGGACATGTCGTCGTGGTCGGTGCTCAGCACGTTGAGGCCGAACACCCGGCCGGCCGTGTTCACCTCGAAGCGGACGTCGGCCGCCTCGAGCAGGATCTCGGCGGTCACCGTGTCGGCGTCGAAGTCGCGCAGGCTGAGCAGCTCGCCGTTGTCGCGCGGGTTCAGCTCCAGCACGTAGTGCCGGTCGCCGGTCTGCCACCAGACGCCGGTGATGCCGCGGATCGGCCGCGGCGAGACCTGGCCGGTCGCCGGATCGCGCACGGTGCTCGCGAGCCCCGACGCCGTGGTGTCGTCGCGGTGGACGATCAGCAGCTTCCCGTCGTCGAACACCCCGGCGTTGTCCACCTCGCGGGGCGCGGTGAGGATCAGTTCGGGGTCGCCGGGGAGCGTCCACCGGTAGATCCGGTTGTCCCGGGTGACGCAGTAGACCGGCCCGTCGCCGTCGCCGCCGCCGCTGCCGAGGCCGTGCACGGCGGCGCGCTCGAAGCCGAGGAAATCGGCGTCGGCGAACCGGGCGCCGGTCAGGTCGGCGCCGGCCAGGTCCACGTCCTCCAGGTCGGCGTTCTCGAGCCGGGCCCCGCGCAGGGAGCAGCCGGCCAGGTTCATCCCCGTGCCGGACCGGTCCAGCCGCGCGTCCAGCAGGTCGACGCCGTCGAGCCGCCGGCCGCGCAACGCGTCCGGGTCGATCCGGGCGATGATCTCGATGAGGTTCGCGCCGAGCACGCTCGTACGGTCGGTGTCGGTCAGCGCCGCGGTGGACCGCAGGTGCTCGACCAGCGACTCGAGCGCGTCCGGCGCCAGCATCGGGTTCATCAGGTCGAAGACGGCGGGCGTGTCGCCGCTGACGCCGGACCGGGCGAGCTGGTGGAGGCCCTCGGCGCGCCAGCCGGCCGCGGCCGCGCGCTCGCCGGCCGCGACGGCCGGCAGTTCCGACCACGTGAACCCCGGCTCACCGGCCGGTCGCACCGACCCGATCAGGGCCATGAAGTCCTCGTTCATGACGCCGAGCTCGGCCGCCATCTTGTACGCGGCGAAGAACTCGAGCAGGGAGCGGTGGGCCGGGGAGTAGTCGCCCTCGGAGTTCCGGACCAGCATGGTCTGGCCGAGCATGTCGTAGTGCCAGTGGTCGAGGTCGCGCTGTTCCCGCACGGCCGGGCCGAAGCAGGCCCGGATGTGGTCGGGGATCGCCCGGTAGTTGATGCTGAGAATCGACTCCGTGAGCATGTACGCCGACAACTCGCACAGGAAGTACACCTTGTCGGCCAGCGACGTGAACGTGCGCTCGGCCCGGATGTCGGCGTCGATCTTGTGTTGCACCGCGTACAGGTAGACGCGGGAGATGTCGACCTTCGCCCCGCGCTCGACGGCGGGCAGCGCGGAGAGCACCAGGTCGGCCATGACCGGGCGCCGCATCAGGTCGACGAGGTCCTGGTTCTGCCGGATCGCGTCCCGGGTCGGGCCGGTCGTCAGCTTCTCGAGCACCTCCGCCACCTGCTCGTCGTCGAACGGCTGGAGTTCGACCACCTCGAACTGCGGCGGCTCGCCGGTCAGGGCCTGCGTCGAGGCGACCAGCCGGGCGCTGAGCAGGTCGCGTCCCTCGCGCGCCTCCGGGAAGTGTTCGGTGCGGCAGGTGAGCAGCACCTTGGAACCGGGGACGACCGCGCGGGCCAGCTCCCAGAAGTTGTTGATCATCGCCTGGCGGTCGACCCGGGCCGCCATCTCGTCGAAGCCGTCGAAGATCAGCAGCAGCCGGCCCATCCGGTTCAGCGCCTCGAAGACGCCGTAGCCGCCGGGCAGGATCTCGTGCTTGCGGAAGAAGAACTCGCTGAACAGCGATTCGAGGCTGACCGCCTTGGCGTAGTCGCGCAGCGGGATCACCAGCGGCAGGCGCGGGCGTTTGCGGCCCGACGCCTTGGCCGCCCGCCACTGTTGCGCGACGGTCCAGGCGAAGTGGAGGCTGAACCAGCTCTTGCCCATGCCGAACTCGCCGAGGATCGACAGGTGCTCCTTGGCGTCGTCGTCCATCCAGGAGCGTACGTAGCCGGCCAGGCCGCCGTCGCGCCACGGGTAGACGCTGCGCGCGGCGATCCGGCCGGTGCGCTTGTCGGGCTCGTCCTTGACGCAGGACGGCGGCACGAACCGCTGGCCGATCTCGCGGTCGCGCACCTCCCGCTCCAGCCATTGCAGGTAGGGCTCGAAGTCGGCGCTCTCGTCGATCAGTTCGTCGAGGGTGTAGCAGTAGATCTGGTCGAGGTCCTCGTCGGCGGCGCGGGCCGCCTGGCTGATCCGCTGCGGCACGATCACCCAGCCCTCGGACGCGTCGTGGGCCGCCACCAGCTCGGCGGCGCGGGTGACGTCGGGGGCGCTGAGCTCGCCGCTCTTGCCGACGACGACCGCGGTGTCGTACCCCCGGCGGGCCGGCACCCGGACCAGCCAGACGAACTCCGCCGGGCCGGACTCGACCTCGCGCAGGATGCGGTACTCCACGGCGGCGAACCACTCGCGTACCTCGTTGGCCAGGCGCTGGATCGAGGTGACCGGCCCGCCCTCCTGCCGCAGGATCTCCTCGCGGGTGTTCATCCGGCCGATCCGCCTGATCAGCTCGCCGAGGGACTCCTGGATGTCGTTGACGCCGCGCTCCATGCGGGTCTCGGCCGCGGTGCGGGTGCGATCGACCAGCCGGTCGAAGACGACCGAGAAGCCGGTGACCTCCCGGGCCAGGTTGTAGTCGAGGCGGCCGAGAGCGCCGGTCTCCTCGTTCCACTGCAGGATCTCGGTGAGCTCGCGGTCGAGGTGGGCCGGGTCGCCGGTGACGAAGGTCCGCTCGAACGCCGCCCGCACGTACTGGTTCTGGAACAGCCGCAGCACCGGTTCCGGTTTGCCGTAGCAGTACTCGACCACGGTGTACGTGTAGACGCCGGCGAAGTCGGGCGGGGGTGCGTCCGGGGCCATGCCCAGCTTGTGCAGGACCGCGACCACGCCCTCCTTGCGTTTCAGCCTGTCGGTTGCGGGCTTGGCGATGGAACCCAGGACCTTGAACGCCAGGGACAGTTCCGCTCCGGACATGACTGCCTTCTATCATGCGGTAGGGCCCGGTGTAGGCCCGGGTCAGGCCGTCATGCCGGCTTCGGCGACGTCGAGCCAGTGGGTGACGGTGGCCGCGTCGTGGTGGCGGATCGACCAGTCGACCTGGCGCAGGCTCAGGTGGGCCCAGTAGGCGCGGCGGCGCCGCCCGGAGATGCCGGCCAGCCGTTCGTCGACCGGCCCGGTCAGGTGCGGGGCCTGCCCGGCGAGGTAGAACCGCAGGGTGGCCAGGTCGAAGTGCCGGTCGCCGCGGGCCGCCCCGTCCCAGTCGACGACCCCGGTGAGACGGCCGTCGTGGACGAGCATGTTGCCGGGCTGGAAGTCGAGGTGGACCAGGTCGTCGCCGATCATCGAGGTGCCGGCCGCGCCGACCGTGCGGATCCAGTCGAGCAGGCGGGCCGTGCGGGCGTCGTACGCCGAGAGCGGCCCGTGCAGGCAGAAGCCGGGCCCGTCGGCGAGCAGGTGCAGGGGTGCCGGTTTCGGGTCGGGGTCGCCGGACAGCAGGCCGGCCAGCCGGTCGGTCACCGAGATCATCTGCGCGACCAGCGCGGCCGTGACGCCGGACGGCGGCCGGCCGGGCAGCCGTTCCTGCACGATGACCCGCACACCGTCCACATGGGCCACGAGTTCGTGCCGGGCGGTCGACACCCCGGCGGCGCGGGCCCGGTCGACCAGCGGCCCGGTGCGGCTGCGGCCCGCGGTGAGCACCGACCGGCGGCCGTCGGGCCAGCGCACGTAGGCCGCGCCGACCTCGCCGCCCGGGCACGGCCCTTCGATGATCAGGCGGACGCCGGTGATGTCGGCGATGCGGTCGACGACGCGGGGCGCGTCGAGGCGGGCGCTGCGGGGCCAGGCTTCCGTCGTCACGGGCACCACCCGCTGCTCATGGTCATCCGCGGCCCCCGTCGCGTCGCACGCATCTCAGTGATGCACCGTAGTCCCCCGCCCGCCGCGAGAGTGTCGGTTAACTTACCGTTTTCTATTCGCCGCTGCGTTGCCGCAGGTAGGCGAGGACCGCCTCGCGGGTCGTCCGCACCCCGAACAGGGCCCGGGCCTCCGCGATGCGCCGGTTCGCGGTGCGCAGGGACAGGAACTCGGCGGCGGCGGCCGCCGCGATGGTGTCGCCGGCGGCGAGCCGGTCGAGCAGGGCCCGCTGTTCGGGGACGAGGTCGGCGACCGGGTCGCCGCCGTCGCCGTCGGCGCCGTGCCGCACCGGCCCGAGCCGGGACAGGTCGTCGACCAGGGCCCGGCCGAGCGCCGACTCGGCGTCGCAGATCGCCACGATCCCGGCGCCGCGGGCCGCCGCGAGGACGGCCAGGGCCAGGGTCTCCTGGTCGGCGATGCGCCCGTGCAGGACCAGGCGGGCGGTGGTGACGTCCCACGACGGGTCGGGCAGCGCGAAGCCCTCGCGGGCCGACCAGCCGTCGCGGGTCAGCCGCCGCAGGACGGTGTCGGCGTCGCCGGGGGTGCCGACGACGTGGCGGGGAGCGTCAGGCTGTCTGGTCACCGGCCCTCCTTGTCACTCGGGGGCGAGTCGGGCGCGAGGGCGAAGGCGAGGGCGGCCGCTTCCGTACGGGTCCGGGCGCCGAGCTTGCGCATGCCGGCGCGGATGTGGGTGTCGACGGTCTCGGCGCTGATGCCGAGCTGCCCGGCTATCCGCCGGGTGGGTTCCCCGGCGGCGACCAGCCGTAACACGTCGGTTTCCCGGCGGGTGAGCTGGTCGCCCGATCGGGGGCTGCGCGTGTCGCGGTGGATGTGGTGGCGGCGCAGGCCGCGGCGGGCCCGCCCGGCCAGCACGGTCAGCCCGGCGGTGTCGGCGAGCTGTTCGGCGGCGAGCAGGGCGTCGACGGCCCGCTGCGGGTCGGGGTCGGTGAGCCCGGCGGCGAGCAGGCAGCGGATCTGTTCGCGGCGGGCGACCGGCTGCCACCCGTCGGCGGCGGCGGCGAACCCCATGCCGGTCGCCCACGCGGTCAGGGTGCGCCGGGCGGCCGTGGGCAGGCCGGGTGGGATCGGCGGGGCGCCGGTCAGGCCGAGGTCGTAGGACGCCCACCGGCCGGTGATGGCGTGCAGGCCGGCCAGGAGCCCGGGAGTGCCGGAGGCGGCGGCCCGGGCCCGGTCGGGCTGCCCGTCCAGCCACGCCGTCTCCTGCGCCACCCACGCCGTGGCCGGATGGGCGGGGCCGCCGTCGAGGTGGGCCCGGGCGGCGCCGAGCAGCCCGGTGTCGGCCTCGATCAGCGCGGTCGCGGCGGTCGCGTAGCCGCGGGCGTCGTCGGGCAGCGCCCGGTCGGTCAGGTCGCCGGCGTGCCGCAGCACCGCGTCGTCGCCGCCGTGCAGGGCCAGGGCCCAGTCGGCGGCGGCCACGAACCGGGTCTGCCACCCGTACGCGAGATCGGCCGCGCACCCGTCGGCCGCCCGCCGGGCGCAGGCCGCGGACTCGGGCAGCCGGCCGTCGGCGGCCAGGGCCTCCACCAGCAGCCACGCGCTGTGCCGGGCCACCGCCGGGTCACCGGGGCCGAACGCCGCCGACGTCAGGGCGGCGTCCCAGCCCGGCGTACGGGAGGAGGCCTGCACCGCGGCGAGCGCGGCCGCCACGCCCGGGGTGGGCTGCGGATAGCGTGCGCTGATCTTCCCGGCCAGGTCGGCCGCCGCGGCCGGGTCGGTGGCCAGCTCGGCCAGCAGCAGCACCCGGTCGCGGGCCGCGAGGACCGGCGGCGGCGCCGCGTCGGGCACCGCGGCGACCGCGGCCCGCGCCGCCACCGGGTCACCGGCCTGCAGCAGCGCCTCGCCGCGCAGCACGTCGGCCTCGGCGCCCAGCGGCCCGGCCCCGGAGAGGACCCGCGCGGCCGCGGCCGGGCGCCCCGCGGTGTTCGGGGGGGGGGGCGCGGCGCTACGG